>NZ_CADBFF010000005.1:0-143055 GCF_902793885.1 uncultured Succiniclasticum sp. | reverse complement strand
CGATCCGTTCACGGCGTTGTACAGTGACAACGTCCACTCTTTGTTCTCAGGATTTCCAAAAATAAATTTAAATACTCTGTCTTTATACAAGCGATTTGCCTCAGTCAACTTCATTACTCCTTTTCTATTCCTGTTGTCCTGAACAATGCTAATATAAAGAATATCTGGCTCATTACTATTGTAAATCTAGACACGGTTGTTTGCAAGGTACTTTTCATTCATTTCTCTGAATTATCTGTGAAGCTTAGAGTGCTATATAGCAAAAACTGCGGTCTGCCATTTCTGACAGAACCGCGGGGAAACCCAAAGCCTCCACACTCTTTTAGTTTGACAGTTGTATCTTACGGCTTCGCCTGTACAGACATATAAACTGTCTATCCTCTATATATTAAGAAGTAGCGGAACCAAACCACAGTATCCATGCAGGTTTGCGCTTCAAGGTTGGTCGTTTTTACGACCAACCCCAATACCGGACGCCGTCTTAGAGTCTTCAATCCTCTGATTACCTCTCCCGGTCACTTTAGTGACCGGACTTTTTTCGTAACTCCAGCAGTGACGCGGTTTTCCAACCTGCTTTCTGTTATAAATATAGACAGCTTAATTGTCTGTCTCCAGGTGGCACTTCTTTCGTCCATTTTATTGCTTTGTTCAGGAAAGCTGCCACTGCATCGACGCGAAAATCCCAGGCTATACATTAAAATATGAGGATTTGAATCGCTTTTAAACCTGAAAATGAAAACTAACAAACCAAACAGAACAGGCAATGCAAAAAAAGGAACAATTGCTATTCCACGGACTCATTCGCCTCTGGCTTCGAAACTCGGTGCTTCGCACCCCAAACAGTTGAAGCCACTGGCCTCTTATTTCGTCTCATGGAATCACGCAATCGTTCCCTAAGTTTTACTTATGCCTGTTCTGTTAGTTACAGCGCCTTACTGTATAATCTGTAACTACTCCGTTGCATTCTTTTCAGCAACAGCTTTCTTGAAAGCTTTGCCCGCCTTAAAAGCAGGAGCGGTTACAGCCGCAATCTTTAATTTTTCACCGGTATGGGGATTTTTGCCGACACGTTCCGCACGATTCCTGGCTTCAAACGTACCAAGCCCGGCTACCTGGACCTTTTCCTTGTTTGCAACTTTTTCAATCACTTCACCAATCAGTACTTTAACCGTTTTCTCCACATCTTTTCGGGCAAATCCGGTCTTTTCGGCAATCGCCTCTATCAGTTCTGTTCTGTTCATAAAAAGCATCCCCTTTTCTTAAATAATTATAATAAAAAATTAAGGAAACGCGACTTAATTGTTTGCACGCCGACCGATGGCATCGCACAAACTCATTTAATCAGCGTCTCCTTTAATTGATTTTGTTTTTTACAAGACAACACCTGCCATTAAATCTGATTCACCCTTCCACAATTTCAAAATTTTCTTTGTCATACAGATACTCTCCGCCGGCATCGTCCTTAATCCGATACATGATTTTGTTTGCAAGGACTGTCTTGCATTCTGTTACCTCATATATTTTTCCTGCAGTGAGATTTTCTCTGTCATCAACCACACATTTTACTTTCATATATGAAAAATTCCCTGTATATTATTCTTACAGCCCTCAGCTAAGACAAACTCCAAATACATAAAGCGCATCCGCAAAAATATGCACTTTCTTTACCCGCTCTTCGCTACGTCCCTGCTGAACACACCGCCGGTAACACAGTTCTTGCCTTTACGCTTCGATTCGTAAAGCATCCCGTCTGCCATATGGAACATAGTACGTAAATCTTCACCGTCCACCGTGAAACCGGAAACATATCCAGCCGAGATATGCAAAGGCGGTTTTTTCGGGCCTAAATTAACTTGCGAGATATGCGACCGCGCGCGTATCATTTCCAAGTTAAACTGGCTCCAGTTATCATCGAGCCGAATGAGCAGGAACTCATCGCCTCCGTAACGGTAGCAATCCGTATTGGTAAAGGAATCGGAAAGTATGGCGCCGACTTCCGCAAGCGCCTTGTCTCCGGTATCGTGCCCGCACACGTCATTGATGATTTTAAAATCATCAATGTCCAAAAACGTAACAAGCAGACTGCGATTCTTGTATTCCGGATAATTCTCACGCAGCATATTCCGGTTATACAGTCCGGTAAGAGAATCGATATGGCTTTCCTCTTCTAATTCCTCGTTTCTCTCCCGGAGCATTTGCGTAACATTCTGCGTTTTTTCCCGGATGGTGTTCCAGATTTGGCGCAATTTGCTCAAAAACGCCGTAATAACTGTCACGCTGCAGAAGATCATTATCATCTTTTGCAGATTCATCGCTGAATAGCTGAAAAAGCCGTGACCTTCCGAGTAAAAATGCATGGAAAAGAGAACGACCTGCGCGCCGCATATGACGCCTGCTGGAAAGTCAAAGAGACTGGTGCAGACAACAAGACCGGTAAGCAGTACAACTTCCGGATTAGGTATGGATAAATTACGACAGGCAAGCATCAGCGTGACCATAAAGATAAAGGAACCCAGCGTAGTACAAATCACTGTTCTGCTGTCATTCCTGTATTTATGCTGCTTTTTACGTTTTTTTCTGATTTTGGAATCCGGCACTATAGGCTCCTTCATTATAATATAACGGAAATTGGTTCAGAAACTGAGTCAAAATCAAAAGAGTGCGGAATTCACCATCAATCCCATTAAACTGCAGCAACTGAATGAGAATTATTATACTTTGATTTAAATTATAACTAAATACAATTATTATGTCAATAAAAAGCAACTGTAAACAGTTATCATTCTTCAGTTTTATTGACCCGAATACAAAAATACAATATTATAATGTCGCTGTCCGACAGTTATCTTGTCAAAGACGTTTACAGAAAGGGTATGCCATGGATTTGGGGCAACGATTACAGATTTGCAGGGAAGCCAAAAAAATAACACAGGCTGAAATGGCGCAGGCATGCCATTTATCTAAAAACTATATCTCCGCAATTGAACGCGGCGTAAATAAATGTACCGCACAAACCCTCATAGCGTACGCGGAAAAACTGGATATGTCATTGGATGAACTGATCGGTCGGGAGAATACCGGCAACATTATTCCGGAACTGCGCAGAATCTTGTCCTCCATGGAACTGGAACAGCAAAAGAAAATACTGCAGATCATACGTCTGATATCACAATAAAACCCCGGCAGATATTTGCCAGGGTTTTTTATTTACGGTGTAACAGTTACTTCGGTTTACCAGTACCCTGGTCGTAAAAACAACCAACCTCGAGAGGAACCCCCCCATATACCCCCCAAAAAAACAAATTGCCCCACGAGGCCGTTCATCTTCAGGGTATTGAACCTGCATGTGCAGGTGGGTGCCTTACCGCCAGTCGCAAAAGTCCACTCGAAGGAGGCCGGTTTTTGAAAGGCGCGACATCAGGCTCCCTTGGTAAATTCGTTGGCTCAGCACGTAGAAAGATGTAACGAACATCGCAGGGTAACTTTTAAAAGGTTATGAAATTTTCCGATTGCAGGCTTGTGTTCCGTGAACCAGAATCTTAAATCAAACCTGCAAATCCTTACACCTATAATATAACAGACCCGGAGCATTTTTTCAATGCTTCGGGCCTGCTTTTACTTTTCTTTTAACACATTTTTTAAAACACAATACGTAGTATTGCCAGTTTGTTAAGGGTGTACACAAAAAGCAGAACGTCTTTTTTGGCTTTCCGCCACTGGCATACCTTTACGTCTGTGCTTACTGTTGCTTCTTGTCTTTTGCAAGCAGGGAGAGCCGGATATGCAGCTCACGCAGCTGCTTGTCGTCTACCAGGTTAGGCGCTTCACTCATCATATCGTTAGCATTCTGGGTCTTGGGGAAGGCGATGACGTCGCGGATAGACGGACGTTTTGCCATCAGCATGATCATGCGGTCCAGACCGAAGGCCAGTCCTCCGTGAGGCGGCGCGCCATATTCAAAGGCCTGCATCATGAAGCCGAATTTCTCCTGGGCTTCCTCATCGGTGAGGCCGATAGCCTCAAAGATGGCATTCTGCACGTCCCGGCGATGGATACGGATGGAACCGCCGCCCAGTTCGACACCGTTCAGCACCATATCGTACGCTTTGGCATACACTTTGCCGGGGTTGGTCTGCAGCATGGGCAGGTCTTCGTCGCAGGGCGCCGTAAACGGATGATGCATGGCTACCCAGCGTTTTTCATCCTCATTCCACTCAAACATCGGGAAACGGGTAACCCAGGTAAAGCACAGCTTGTCTTTATCGATCAGGTTCATGCGTTTTGCCATTTCAATACGCAGGGCGCCCAGAGCCTGTGCTACGGTAGCCGGTTTGTCCGCTACGAAGAGCAGCAGGTCGCCCGGTTCCGCGCCGGCAGTTTCTTTAATTTTGTTCAGATGGGCTTCGTCAAAGAACTTGGCGATGGGCGATTTCACACTGCCGTCCGGCTGGATCTGCATCCAGGCCAGGCCTTTGGCGCCGTAGATCGCCACAAAATCAACCAGTCCGTCCAGTTCCCGGCGGGGAATGTTGGCATCGCCTTTTACATTGATCGCTTTTACGATACCGCCGTCGGCAATGATATTGTTAAATACTTTGAAGTCGGAACCGGAAACCGCATCCACCATGTTGATCAGGGGCATGTCAAAACGCAGATCCGGTTTGTCGCTGCCATATTTATCCATGGCTTCGTCCCAGGTCATGCGCTGCATGGGCCGCTGGATATCCACACCCAGCGCTCCTTTGAACACGTAGGCGATGAGGCCTTCCATCATGTCCATGACATCGTCCATCTCTACGAAAGACATCTCCACGTCCAGCTGGGTAAATTCCGGCTGACGGTCGGCACGCAGATCTTCATCACGGAAGCAGCGGGCAATCTGGAAATATCGTTCATATCCGCCTACCATCAGCAGCTGTTTGAAAATCTGAGGAGACTGGGGAAGCGCGTAGAACTTACCGGGATTCACACGGCTGGGCACCAGATAGTCCCGGGCCCCTTCCGGCGTGCTCTTGCACAGCATGGGGGTCTCGATTTCCAGAAAACCATTGTTGTCCATATAGTCCCGCATCAGCTTGGTCACTTTGTGACGCAGGATCAGATTGGCCTGCATCTCCGGACGGCGCAGGTCCAGATAGCGGTATTTCAGGCGCAGATTCTCATCGGTGTCGATGCCGTCCTGAATATAAAACGGAGGTGTCTTGGCGCCGTTCAATACATTCAGTGTATGGGCCACCACTTCAATTTCACCGGTAGCAATGTTGGGATTCACAGTCTCTGCATCCCGTTCCCGTACCTTGCCGAAAACCTGGATCACATATTCGCTGCGAACGGCTTCCGCATTTTTGAAGCTTTCCCCCGCATCCGGATCGATGACTACCTGGCAGATACCGGAACGGTCCCGCAGGTCAATAAAAATCAGTCCGCCATGGTCGCGGCGTTTGGATACCCAGCCGCACAAAGCCACCTCTTTGCCGGAATCCGCTTTCGTCAGGGTTCCGCAATGATGATCGCGTTTAAACTTTTCACTCATTCTTCTGCACCTCTGTTTTTAAAATAGTTATAATTTCAGCAATGGGAATTTCCCGCTGGTTATTATCTTTATCTTCCGTGGTCATATCACGAAGTGTCACCATGTTTCGTGACAGTTCATCTTCCCCGAAGATCAGCACGAATTTTGCGTTGAGACGGTTCGCCGCTTTCATTTGGGCTTTCATGCTGCGCTGCTGGTAATCGTAAGCCGCGCAGACACCTGCTTCTCTTAATTTTTCCACCGTAGTGAAAGCAAGAACCGCAGCTTCCGGTTTCGGCGCAACGGCAAATACATCGATCGTTTCATCTGAGGCAGGCAACAGGTTCTGGCTTTCCAGCGCCAGAATCACCCGCTCCATCCCCATGGCAAAACCGATGCCCGGCGTAGCAGGTCCGCCCACTTCTTCTACCAGACCATCATAACGGCCACCGCCTAATACGGCACTCTGGGCGCCCAGGGGCGTATACTGGATTTCAAAAGCGGTCCTTGTATAGTAATCCAGACCGCGCACCAGGGTAGGATCGATGACAAAGTCCACGCCGGAGGCTGTCAGCAGTTCCTGTACCCTGGCAAAATGCTCTTTACAGCCTTCATCCAGACACTCTGCCAGTTTAGGGGCTCCGGCTGCCAATGCATGGCATTTCTCATTTTTACAGTCCAATATGCGCATGGGGTTCCGGTCAAAACGGGAACGGCAGTCTTCGCAGAGTTCCTCCAGATGAGGCCGGTAATAATCCTGCAGCTTCTGCCGATAGGCCGGACGGCATTCCGGACAGCCCACCGTATTGATCTTCAGTTGCAGATCTTTCAGCCCCAGTTTCTGTAAAATCTGCACAGCCAGCAGGATAATTTCCGCATCCGCGTTAGGACCCGGGGCTCCCAGCAGTTCCACGCCAAACTGGTGGAACTGACGCTGCCGGCCTGCCTGGGGCCGGTCATACCGGAACATGGGTCCGATATAGAACAGCTTGGCCGGATCCGGTTCCGCATACATTTTATGTTCAATGAACGCCCGCACGGCGGAAGCCGTATTTTCCGGACGCAGTGTGATGCTCCGTTTACCCCGGTCAATGAACGTGTACATTTCTTTTTCTACAACATCCGTCGTATCCCCGATGCCACGCTGGAATAATTCCGTGTGTTCAAATACCGGGGTACGGATTTCTTTAAAGCCAAAACACCTGCACAGGTCACGCAGGATTCCTTCCACGTAGCGCCAGGCGTCTACTTCTGACGGAAGGATATCTTTGGTGCCGCGCGGCACTGAAGTTAACACGCAGACTCCCCCTTCAATTGCAAAAGCTGCTATGATTTATAACCAAAATTCATGCCGGTTTTTTCGTAAAAGAAAACCTGCATAACAGCTTACCATATTTGGTAATTAACAAGCGATATATATTGTACCACTTTTCACGCAGGCTGACAATCATCTGCGTAAAAGTATGAATTTTTATAAAGAAAAAATGTTGCAACGATACTATGAAGACAGTTTAAAACCGTCTTTCGTTATTCCTGTCTTTCCCGTTCCATCTGTTCTTTCCGCTGCTGCACCATCTGGTCATCTGTGGGATCAGTCGTCAGGGTTGCGGCAATCTCCTCAATAGTCAGTTCCCCTTCCGTATCGTTCCCGTCATAATGCCATAATTCATCATACAACACACGGTACACAGCAGCCACCGGCATGGCAAAGAGCATGCCCAAAATACCGAAGAGTTTACCGCTGATCATTAAGGCCAGGAGGATTACGACCGGGTGAAGCTTAATCTTTTTCCCCATTACGGTAGGCTGCAACATCTGACTGTCTATGGTGTAATAGATAATATAAAAAACAGCGACGCACAATGCCGTATCCGGCGTCGTGGAAGTATAGGCAACGAAAATCGCAGGGATAGCGGAAATCATCGGTCCGATAACCGGAATGGTTTCTGCCAGCAAAGCGATAAGGCCAAAGACCAACGGATACGGAACACCCAAAATCAACAGTACAATGGTCACGGACAGCGCCGAAAGCATACTCATGATCCACAGGCCTTCCACATAGCCACTGATGGCCACGCCGATCCGGGCCAGTACACGGCTGACCTTGGGACGGGCATCCGGCGTGAACAGGTCCGTAATCATCGTGCAGAGCTGCCGCCAGTCTTTCAGGAAATAAAAAGCCAGGAACGGCACTACGATCAGTCCTACCAGATTTGCTACCATCTGCACCGTAGAATTCAGCAGATTCCGTGCCACATTAGCCAGAAAACCCATGACAGCATTGATGGCATCTTCTAACAGACCTTCCAGACTGGACGGCAATACAGGCGCCCCTTCAGCCACCGGTTCTTTCAAGATACGCAGCAGGGATTCTCCCTCCATCTGTTTGGAATACTCCGGCAGTTTTGCCAGCAACTCGTTCAACTGTTCAAACAGAGGCAGCACCACAAAAGATATCACGATCAACCCAAAAATAGCGGAAGCAATAAACGCCAGAATGATAGCGACCACCCGTGACGGATGCATACCCGTTTTCCCCAGCTGCAAACGGACGAAAGCCCTGGACAAAGGGTACAGGGCAAAAGCCAGACCGATAGCCAGCAAAATCGGGAACAGGAAAGAGCTCATTGCGTAAAGTACTGCAGAAATCGCAAAGGCAATGAGGAACTTTATGATTGTATGCTGTTGTATGAAATGAATGTACGGATTTTTCATTTTACTGTAAAAACGGATTACGTTTCCTTTCCCACCCAACGTTAGTAGCGGGTCCATGACCCGGCAACAACATCATATCGTCTTTCAGAGGTAAAATCTTTTCTTTTATGGATTGCAGCAATTCTTTGTAGTTGCCGCCAGGCAGATCCGTCCGCCCGATGGACTCCGCAAAAATCGTATCCCCGCAGAATACTGCGTCTTCCACTACATAACAAACACCCCCCGGCGTATGACCGGGAGTCGCCAGAACTTTAAACCGGAGACCTGCCGCTTCAAATTCATCGCCGTCTTTTACGATCACATCCGCTGCACCGTAATTTTTAGCCGGCCCGGGAAAGAACATCGAAGTGGAATGGGTCAGCCGATCCGCGTCCCCGGCCGCAATGTACACTTTGGCTTTCGTACCTTCCCGCACCTCTTTCAGCCCGCTGATGTGATCCGCGTGACCGTGTGTCAGCAGGATGGCATCGATGGTCAGGCCGTATTTTTTTACCACATCCATAATGCGGTCCCCGTCATCGCCCGGGTCCACCAAAACGGCCTGCTTCGTTTCTTCATTTTCTGCAAGATAACAGTTTGTACAGAGAGGGCCCACTTCCATCAATCTGATTTTCATCGTTTCTTTCCTTTCCCGCCTTCCGCGACAACGCTTCCGGTAGTCAACCGTTCTACACTGTAAATCCCCTGGATCCGTTTGATCCGGCTCATAATGGTTTCCAACTGTCCGATATTGGTAATATCCAGGCCCAGATGAATCGTCGCCATCTTGTTTTTATCAGAATGGCTGCTGATATTATTGATATTGATTTTATTCTCGCTGATGGCCATCATAATGTCCACCATAATGCCCGGCTTATCCGTTGCGATAATCACGATGTTCGCCTTATATACATCATCCGTGGCAACATCCCAGGTCACATCGATCAGGCGGCTCTGTTCCTCCGGATTATTGGACATGACGTTGGGACAGTCCGTCCGGTGAACGGAGATGCCGCTGCCCCGGGTGATATAGCCGATGACCGGGTCTCCCGGTACCGGATTGCAGCACCGGGCCAGTTTTACCATGATACCGTCCTCGCCTTTCACCAGAATACCGTGGCTGGACTTGGCCTTGGAAGTCCTGGGCTTCAGTTCCGCCAGCAATTGGGACAGATCTTTTTTGCTTTGCAGCTGCTTTTGCTGTTCCTGCTTGTAAATGTCCACCAGCCGGGACATGATAGCCGTCAGGGTCGTTCCCCCGTATCCCAGGGAAGCCAGCAGTCCGTCCACATCCGGCAGGCGCAGTTTCTCTGCCACGGATTTCAGTTTATCCTGACTGGCAAATTCTTTATGGTTATAGCCCAGCCGCTTGCATTCCTTTTCCAGCATGTCGCGGCCGCGCTCAATGTTCTCTTCCTTGCGTTCCTTTTTGAACCAGGACTTGATCTTATTGCGGGTATCGGATGAGCCGGCAATGTTGATCCAGTCACGGCTGGGACCGGAAGCCTGCTTGCTGGTAATGACTTCCACAATATCGCCGTTGGACAGTTTATAGTCCAACGGCACAATACGTCCGTTAACCTTGGCGCCAATACAACGGTTGCCTACATCCGTATGGATCCGGTACGCAAAGTCGATGGGCACGGAGCCAACCGGCAGGTCAATGACATCGCCCCGGGGGGTAAACACAAAGACTTCGTCTGCAAAGACATCCATTTTTACGGTATTGACAAAGTCTTTGGAATCGCTCATGTCATTGTGCCATTCCAGCAGCTGACGCAGCCAGGACAGTTTCTCCGCATAGCTTTTGTCCGACCCGGTAGCCGGATTGGAACCGCCGCTTTCCTTATACCGCCAATGAGCGGCGATACCGAATTCACTGATACGGTGCATTTCGAATGTACGAATCTGGATTTCCAACGGCTGGCCATTGGTAAAGGCTACGGTAGTATGCAGCGACTGGTACATGTTGGACTTAGGTACCGCAACATAATCTTTGAACCGTCCCGGAATCGGGCGCCACAGTCCGTGCACAATACCCAGCGTTCCGTAACAATCCTTTACTGTATCCACCAGTACACGGATGGCCAGCAGGTCATAAATCTCATTCAGTTCTTTATGGTCCCGCATCATTTTTTTATAAATACTGTAGAAATTTTTGGGACGGCCCTGGATCTCACAACGGATATTAACCCTGTCCAGTTCCTGGCGCAGAGTCTCCATGGCGTCGTTGATCATGGCTTCCCGTTCTTTCCGTTTCGTCTTGACCTGTTCTACCAGATTGTAATACAGTTCCGGATCCCGGTACCGGAAGGCCATGTCCTCCAGTTCCCATTTGATTGTATAAATGCCCAGACGATTAGCCAGAGGCGCATAAATTTCCAGGGTTTCCTTGGAAATGGACTGCTGCTTGTGAACCGGCATGTATTTCATGGTCCGCATGTTGTGCAGACGGTCCGCCAGTTTTATGATAACTACCCGGATATCCTGGGCCATGGCCAGGAACATCTTACGGTAATTTTCGATCTGCCGTTCTTCTTTGGAAATATACTCAATTTTTCCCAGCTTGGTCACGCCGTCGACCAGCATGGCTACTTTAGCGCCAAACATTTCTTTCAATTGTTGAAGAGTAGTATCCGTATCCTCCACCACATCATGCAAAAACGCGGCAGCCAGCGTCTCCTCATCCATTTTCATCTGGGCGAGGATATTGGCGACCTGGATTGGATGAATAATATACGGCTCGCCGGAACGCCGCTTTTGATCTGCATGCATCTTAGCAGCAAAGTCATAGGCTTTTTTAACGAAGGCGATCTGCTTTTCATCAAGATAGGTTTTCAAAAACTCAAAGAATTCTTCAATGGTTACATTCTGGTTCTCTTTATCGGACATACTCTATTCCTTCCTTATCTGCGTTTACAAAACCGCCGGTTACCCACCGGCCCAGTAAACGCACAGGTCTCTCAGCGTTTCCGTAAGCTCTGGATCCTGGCGCCGGCTATCCGTAAACTGTTATGATACATTTCCAGCAGCGTATCTTTCTTTGCACACAACCCGATGTAGGTGGGAGACGCATCCAATTGTTTGCGTTCCATACTTCCCATCATCAGATTATCTCCCTCGATCCGGAAAAAATCCAGTTCACGGAAAATACGCAAATCATGTTCCTTTAAACACAACTGATGCTTTTCAGCCTGATATTTCAACTGATCTATCTTGGCGACAGCCTGGGATTGCAACACCCGTTTAATTAACCGGTAGGCATCGACCAGATGATTCCGGTCCGGATATTCCTCCTGAAGCCGTTTCTTTTGCATATATAAATCATCCATATTATACAGGATGTACAAAACCGTTCCACCATTCCCATATACAGGGAATTTGCCCCACTGGAAGATATTCTCTTCCGGCAATTCGTAAAAGATGATCTGCTTTTCGGAAGCCTCGCACTGTTCCCCGTAATATCGGATCTTCACGTTGGCACATGACGCAAGTTCCGCTTCTTCCTTGCTGTTTTGATTAATAAACACGGTAAACTGCTGCCCCGAATGCAGAAGCCGTGCCAGCACTGTTTCTTTAAATTCAGAATTCCTGCGGTAGTCATGCAGTTCCATATCCATGCGAAACGCAACAATATCCAGATTAATGCTTTCCGTATTGTTAAAGAAATTGATGCGGGGCTTAAAGGCAATATCCGCCTGGGCATTATTGCAAAGACAAAACTGATACGGGGCGCCCTGCCACATAATACAGTGACAGGACCGGGAACCGATATCGGCAAAGAAACGCAGATGCGTCAGTTCCTGCCCAAACAGACGCGGATTATGCAATTCTGCATTTCGAAGCATGAAGATTGGAACCGGATTCTCACAGCCAAAAGGTTCCAGCAACTGCAGTTCATGTAAAAAGGACAGTGTCAGTTCCTCGTGGCGGTCCCACTCAACATCCACAGCCAGATGCGGCTGATAATCTTCCGGCTGCAGGCTGTTTCTGATCACGTCCGTAAAATGTTTTCTGAAATCTTCTATCTTACTGCTTTCCAACGTCAGGCCCGCGGCCTGACTGTGACCTCCAAACTGTACCAGATCGGCGGAGCAGGCATCAATAGCGTCATACAAATCCAGCGGAGGGATGCTGCGGCAGGAGCCTTTGGCAATCTCCCCTCTGATACTGATCAGAATAACCGGACGGTAATATTTATCTACCAGTCTGGACGCCACAATACCGATTACGCCGGGATGCCAGCCTTCCTGTGCTTCGGAATCCCAGTGTCCCGCCAGTACAATTGCCGGACCGATGGAATCCTGTTCTGCCAGCAGCGCTTCCGCTTCCGTAAAAATCTGGCGGCTGATTTCCTGACGCACCGCATTTTCATCATTCAGGTTATTCGCCATGCGTTCTGCGGCTTCTTCATCCTTTGTAATCAGAAGTTCCACGGCCAGCTGTGCATGCTCTAACCGGCCCACTGCGTTCAATCGGGGCGCCAGAATAAAGCCGATTTTTTCTGTAGTAATCGTTTCCCGGTAGCAGCGGCACACCTCCAGCAGTTTGCGCAAGCCTGTAAGGGATGTAGTCTCCATGGCTTTCATCCCCCGTTTTACCAGCGCCCTGTTTTCATCCTGCAGCGGTACAATATCCGCCACCGTACCCAGGGCAACCAGTTCCGTATACTGTTCCCAGAACGGAGCCTCCGGGTTACGCAGCTTTTCCAATGCCTGACAAACCTTAAACGCCACACCCACGCCGGACAGTCCTTTAAACGGGTACCTGCAGTCCGTCTGCTTGGGATTGACGATGGCAAATGCTGCCGGCAACAGTTCCGGCGGGCGGTGATGGTCTGTAATAATAATATCCATTCCCCGCGGCGCTTCCGCCACTTCTTTTACTCCGCTGATGCCGCAGTCTACCGTAATGACCAGCGTAATGCCTTCCTCATACAAATACTGCAACGCTTCATTATTCAGGCCGTATCCTTCGCCCTCCCGTTTGGGAATATAGGTAGAAACATTCGCCTGTAATCCGGTCAAATACAAATACAGCAAAGAGCTGGCAGTTATGCCGTCCACGTCATAATCCCCATATACGGCAATCTTCTCGCGGCCCTCCACCGCCTGCAGGATCCGCTCTGCCGCCAGCCTCATATCTTTCATAAGAAAAGGATCATAGTAAGTATCCTTTTTCCCAAATAAAAAATCCCTGATCCTGTTTTCTTCCCTCAGCCCCCGATTCCATAATATCCCTGCAGTGACCGGGGATATTTCCAGTTTCGCGGCCAGTGCTTTTATCTCTTCCTTATCATAGGTCTTTAAATCCCAATACTTGTATCGTTTCATTTCTGTTTACAAAATCCTCTCCGTACGCCCACCCTTCTTGCGGCCTTTGTGCCAAGTTTCCTGTCTGTTATAGACTTGCTATTTTCTGCCAGGGTGAAGCAACTGATTTTTTTAAAACTTTTGCCTATTATATTATTGTATCTAAAAACACGTAATCTGTGAATAGTTTTTTCATATTTATTTTAAGGAGACGCTGATTAAATGGAAAGACTGCGATATAAACCGCAGTCTTCCTCAAAATTCATTCTTTTTACCGATACAATTCACCGATCCGGTCATATTCCGGCATAAATTTCTCAAGGAAATAAGGCGTATATTTGGCTTCTCCTCCATGTTCCCACTCATTCAGAAAACCTATGAGAGTTTCCACTTTATTCGTCAGGGAACGAATTTCATTTCGGACTTCACCCGGCATAACAGTACCTTCCAGCAATTTTCGCATCGCATTCAGCCGGTCTGTCAGTTTTGCGCAGGAAGTCTTGCGTTCCGCAGGGGTCGGCGCCTTTGCATCAGGACCGTTCGGATACATGGATTCCATCAACCGTTCTACGTCATCATAGATCCGGTCCAGTTCCATCATACATTCCGTTGATGCTTTCATTTTACTCAGTAAAACCTCCTGGGTGCCGACATAATCAATATGTGCATACCGTTCCCAGCCGTTGACCATTTTTACACGGGCCCAGTTCCCTTTCACTTCCAGAAGTCTGACCGGTTCCCCAAACCGATACGCTGCCACAGGGGCAATATTTGTGTTTGGCTCGTCCCGGATCCACACATTACGGCCGGTAATAAAATATGTCTGTCCAACCACCGCCTGCTGCCCCTTGGGAAATGCTTCTGCAGTCAGTCCATTCATAAACACTGTGACAAACAATGCCATTACCAGGATAAGCTTTTTCATGTTATCCCTCCATCAGACAATCCATGTTATTGAAATCAACGTTATTAACTATTCATAAACTAATATATTGTATTATACCATAAGCACCTGTTATTTTTGCATTGCATCCGCAAAATATTTTAGAACAGGTAATCCAAAGAGCCGTTCTACCGGTAACATGTCCATACAGCTTTTCTTTTTGCTGCACAAAAAAAGACCATCCCATCAGGATGATCTTCTCACATTTATTAATATTTGGTGCCGCTGGCCGGAGTCGAACCGGCACGCCCGCAAAGGCGCTTGATTTTGAGTCAAGTGCGTCTGCCAATTCCGCCACAGCGGCACGTAAAAAACGGAACAAAACTATATTATCATTGGTGTTTCGGTTTGTCAATGGGTTTTTTACAATATGCTTCCGCTCTTCCGCAGCCGTTCCCACAAAAACGCAGCAGCAATAACACCCAGCAGCGCCGTTGTCCACTGGGGAATCCCCATGGAAACCTGCAGCAGATACTTTGCCTGCTGTGGCAGCCGGAACAGGTTGCACACGATACCCGTACAGGACCACAGCGTTACCGCTTTCAGCAATGGCGCAAACACATAATGCTTCCACCGTTTTTTCTGCTGTACTACAACGCAAAACACCAGATTTCCCAAAAACACCACTGCCACCATCGGCAATACGGGCAAATGCCCCTGTAAGAATGCGAAAACCGGAAGGAGCAGGCAGATAATTCCCGCATACAGGATCCCACTCCCCCATACCGCGAAGCACAGACAGAGGTTCACCACTGTACCGATCAGCAGCATGGATGCGATGGGCGGCAATGGCAGGAATACCCGCAGAGCCTGTACCACAACCGCGATGGCCAGACACAGCGCAGCCCGCACCAGCGCACGGTTACGTTGCGGATCTGTCATTTCGTCTGTTCCCGAATATACTCTTCAAAAGCCGTCTGCAACTGAAGGGTTACTTTACCCGGTTTGCCATCTGCCACCGGTCTCCGGTCAATTTTTGCTACCGGCATGATTTCGCAGCGATAACCGCACAGGAACGCTTCTTCCGCTTCCAGCGCAAACTCTTTAGTAAATGCTTTTTCGATTACCTGCATGTCCAGCGTCGCCGCCAGTTTTTCTTTAACCAGCTGCCGTGTCACATTTTGATGTACACTGCCAAGCTTCATGGGATACGTCCAAAGCAGTTCATCTTTCACAATCATAAACGCAGCTTCGGTTGCTTCCGTTATTTTTTCGTCCCGCACAAACAACGCATCATAGCATTTCCCGATGCGGGCTTTGTTCTTCGCCAAAATTTCCGGCAGACGGTTCAATGTATTCAGTTCACACTTGACAGCCCGTTCGTCCGGAACTGTAATCAGGTTTACGCCGGTCTTTCTCTGTTCCGCCAGCGTGTCCCGGTTCAGCGGCACAGCCTGCATGATCAGTTCCGGTTCACACTGTTCCGGAAAATCCAGCTCATACGGTCCGATTCCACGGGTCACCTGCGTATAGAGCAGACCGTCAGTCACTTCAGCCGCTTCGATCATCCGGCTTGTAAATTCTACCATTTCTTCTACCATATAGAAGCCGGGAACCTTAATCTGCACCAGCGCATTCAGCAGGTTTTCCATATGCATTTCCGCATGCAGGGCCTTTCCATTATAGACGGGGACAATTTCATACACGCCGTCCCCGAACTGATGACCCCGGTTAAAAGGATGCACATTGATTTCTTCTGCATCCACAATATCATTATTGATTAAAATCAGATTGGTTTTCATGTGAGCCTCCGTTATTACCACTTGCTGGGTATTCCTTCAATTTTATCTACATTCACCATGGATGCCATCATGGTGGCCAGCAGGCGGTTTTTGTTGTCATACATCTCACCTACGATGACCATGGTAGTCCGGCCGTGATGTTTGATGTTGCTGATCATTCGCACTGTGCCGTCCATACTTACGTTACTGATGAAATCCATAGAAAAGTTTACAGTTACTACAGCTTCTCCGACAGAAGCGCCGGTCACTCCCAGTACGGAATCTGCCAGCGCCGTCAACACGCCGCCATGGGTTACATTCCGGTGGTTGGCATGCTTGTCATGTTCAATATGCAGGCTGACCTGGGCGCCACCGCAATAAATCTCATCAATGCTGATGTGGAAAAAATCCGACATAAAGCAATTGTGCTTATAAATTTCCCGGATGCGCGCGGGAACGTCCAGAAAATATCCCGTCTCCGGATCCCGCGGCAGGTTGGAAGGCGGAAATCCGTTATGCTTCTGTTCCTGTTCTTTCATACTGCTTCTCTCCCATTCCCAAAACTGCTTAAAGCATTCTTTCGTTTCATACTTTTTTAATCTTATTACGTTACGTCGCTTTTGTCAATTTATGATATAATTATGTAATGAAAGCCATAATACGTTATGCGTACTTTTTTATCTCATCTGTTATCTGAAGATGCAAACCGTTTTATAAAATTGTAAGGAGAACATATCACAATGAATCAATTTGTTTTATACGCCAGTAACGACAGCAACACCTCACCCAGCCCTTTTTTATTTTTCCCTCTTTCCTGCGACGATGGACACGGCGATTATAATCGCAGCTATGATAAAGGCTACGATGATTTCGATTACGCCGACTACTCCACCGGCAAAGAAGACAACAATTTCCGTACACAACAGAAGAAAAAGCGAAAATCCGAAAAGCAGATTATTGAAGATATTCTGAATCGCTGGGACTGATAAACCGCGCCATATTTTTTTAAGTCAAAACGCCCGCGCATCTCCCACCCTCCCCCGCGAAACTACGGCGGCATCCAGAAAACTTGCTGTCGCCGCCTAAAGTTTTTCGATGGGGCAAGCCTTTCCGGGATATGCGCGGGCGTTTTCTCTATTTACAAATAAACACCTGTATCCGATTTTGCAGATACAGGTGTTTTCATGTTACGCAACGATTCTTTTCGCCAAACGCGCAACAATTTTATCCCACCACTGCCGCGCAGCGGTCGCACAGGTCCGGATGGGCTGCATTCTGTCCTACGCTCTCGCTGTAAGTCCAGCAGCGTTCACACTTATGACCGTCAGCCGGCTTTACGGTTACTTTCAGGTCATTGCGTCCGGTAGCTTCTTCACCTTCCGCGGCGCCTTCATGTACTTCCACCTGGGAAACAATAATCAGCGTAGGCAGGTCTTTTTCCACAGACTTCAGAATCTCCAGGGCTTCCCCTTCCGCATACAGCACTACTTTGGCCTCCAGGGAATTACCGATGGTCTTGTTCTGGCGATGGCCTTCCAGCACTTTTGTCACTTCACTGCGAATCACAATGAAATTATCGTATTTTGTTTCCAGCGCTTCATCCATGTACTCCGTCTTCACTTCCGGCCAGGGAAGCATTTGTACGGATTCCGGCGCATTGGCCGGTTTCTTCATGAACTGCCATACTTCTTCCATGGTAAAGCTCAGCACCGGGGACAGCATGACGATCAGATCGTTCAGAATCTCATACATGGCAGTCTGGGCACTGCGGCGGGCCGGATCATCCGGTCTGGATACATACAGACGATCCTTAATGATATCCAGATAGAAGCTGGACATTTCTACCGTGCAGAAATTATGAACGGCATGGAACAGCACATGGAAATCATATGCTTCATAGGCAGCTTCCACTTCTTTTTTCAGCTGCTGCAGACGCATCAGCGCCCACTGGTCCAGTTCCTGCATATCGGCAAAGGCCACTTTGTCCGTTGCATAATCAAAATCATTGGTGTTGCCCATAATGTAGCGGATGGTATTGCGAATCTTGCGATACGCATCCGACAGCTGTTTCAGAATCTCTTTGGAGATACGGATATCTTGCTTGTAATCGGCCGAAGCCACCCACAACCGGACGATATCCGCGCCATACTGCTTGATAATATCCTGAGGCGCAATCACGTTACCCACAGACTTGGACATCTTGCGGCCTTCACCGTCTACTACATACCCGTGGGTCAGTACAGAATGATACGGTGCATGCCCGGTCACTGCCACAGATGTCAGCAGGGAAGACTGGAACCAGCCGCGATGCTGGTCGCTGCCTTCCAGATACATGGCGCAGGGCCATTCCAGTTCCGGACGTTTGGTCATGACACCCATATGGCTGGACCCGGAATCGAACCACACATCCATGATATCTTTTTCCTTCCGGAAATGGGTGTGACCGCACTTGGGACATTTCGTCCCTTCCGGCAGCAGCTGGTCCGCTTCATATTTCCACCAGGCATCACTGCCCTCTTCTTCAAAAATATTGGCAATTTTTTCAATCGTCGCTTCATTAACCAACGGCTCGTTGCATTCTTCACAATAGAAGATGGGAATCGGTACGCCCCAGACGCGTTGACGGCTGATACACCAGTCGTGACGGTCTGCCACCATGTTATGGATACGGGGTTCGCCCCAGGCGGGAATCCATTTTACTTCATTATGAATCGCATGCAGGGCCGCATCGCGGAATCCGTCCACGGAAGCAAACCACTGCTCGGTAGCCCGGTAGATGATGGGGTTCTTGCAACGCCAGCAATGGGCGTACTGGTGATGGATATTCTTTTTACCCAACAGGAATCCCAGTTCCGCCAGGTATTTCAGGATCGGTACATTGGCGTCAAACACAAACAGGCCTTTAAAGCGCTCGCCGGCTTCCGCCGTCATCTTGCCCTGTTCGTCTACGGGGCAGACAATAGGTACATTGTATTTCAGGCAGGTCAGGTAGTCCACGTCGCCGTGACCGCCGGCCGTATGTACACAGCCGGTACCGGTTTCCAGGTCAACATAGTCTGCCAGACAAATCATGGATTTACGATGATTGTATTCCGGGAACGGATGCTCACATTCCGCAAATTCCATTTCACGGCCCTTTACCGTGCCCAGCACGTTGCCCAGGGTCAGACCGGCTTCCGCCGCTACATTATTGACCAGCTCGCTGGCCATGAACAACACTTCGTCGCCGTTTTCCACAAAGGAATACTCAAAATCAGGATGCAGGGTGACCGCCATGTTGCCGGGAATAGTCCAGGGCGTGGTGGTCCAGATTACAACATAAACCGGCCGGCCGTTCACGCCTTCCGGAGTCTTGCCATTGTCTTTGGTCAGAGGGAATTTGACATAAATGGTCGGCGTCTTCTGGTCTGCATATTCAATTTCTGCTTCCGCCAATGCTGTTTCGCAATGGGGGCACCAGTAAACCGGTTTCAGTCCTTTATAAATGTAACCCTTATTGGCCATGGCGCCAAATACGCGAATCTGTTCCGCTTCAAAAGAATGCTGCAGAGTCAGATAGGGATGATCCCAGTCGCCCAGCACGCCCAGCCGTTTGAATTCTTCCCGCTGGATATCAACAAACTCATGGGCGTAGGCATCACATTTTGCCCGGAGGTCCAGCGCCGTCATGCTGTGACGGTCCACACCCATAGCGTTGAGACAGGCATGTTCAATCGGCATGCCGTGCGTATCCCAGCCGGGAATATACGGAGTATCATAGCCCTTGGCATATTTATATTTAATGATGATATCTTTCAATACTTTATTCAGCGCATGCCCCATGTGGATATGACCGTTGGCATAAGGAGGTCCGTCATGGAGAACCCATTTGGTATGCCCTTCATGCAGTTTCTGTTTCTTTTCATAAATCTTGTTTTCTTCCCAGAATTTTAAAAATTCCGGTTCACGTTTCGGCAGGTTTCCCCGCATTGGAAACTCGGTTTCCGGTAAATTCAGAGTTTTACTGTAATCCACTTTTTTCTCCTCCTGATTTGTTTCTGTGCAAGGAAAAAACTAATTTTCCCGTATAAAAAAACAAGTCTCGTCCAAAAAGGGACGAGACTATACTTAACCCGTGGTACCACCCTCATGACAGAAATCTTCTGCCACTCGTTCAGCGCGATAACGTGCGCCAATCCGTCCATGCTTACTATTTTGTTCAGCCGGCTGCTCCAAAGTGATATTCACACTGCCGAAATACTCGTCCGGGCTTCCACCCTCCCCGGTTCGCTTTACCTTTTCTGCAGGTTACTGTCTTTTTCTTAGCTATTATCAACTATGCTTTTATCCGACGCAATAGAACCGCGCCTGTAATGAAGCTATTTTACTACTTTTGATAAAGCGCGTCAATACCGCCCAGCTTAAATTTATGGATGCCGTATCCTTCCTGTGCCTGTAAATGAGACAGGTCGTTCAGACGGAATATGGCATGTTCCTTCCATTTATTGATACCCAGCACGGACAAACTGGAAGGCAGAATATCCACCGAAAAATTCAGACGGTTCACGTCCTCAATGTCCATCCCCAGCCAGTCGAAGATAATATTCTGTATCGTCCCCTTATGGGAGATGATGATCAGATTTTCCTTATCCCAGTCAGCCGCTTCATGCAGTCCGTCCACAGAACGCCGGAAAAACTCACGCCTTGTCTCTCCTCCGGGATAATTCCGGTGATCCAGTTCCTTTAACGTAGGAGGCGGACAGTAGATGCTCCTCGCTTCACTTTCCTTCAGTCCCGCTGCTTCTCCGTTATTCTTTTCCCGGAGGAACGCAAAGTCCTCTACTTTTTCTATGCCCAGTTTTTCTGCAAAGATAACCGCCGATTCATGGGCCCGTTTCAAATCGCTGCACAGAATCCGAAAGCGCGGCATCTTGCCCGAAAAATCCTTCGCCAGTTTTTCTGCGGCCGCCTCGATCTGCCTGCGCCCTTTATCCGTCAGGTTCGAATCCGTCCAACCGCCGGTAAAATGCTCCGTATGGTGTGTCGCCTCACCGTGTCGTACAAGAATGATCATATCAGGATTCCTTATTCTCCTCTGGTTTCGGATCAACGGTCTGAGATTCCGTTATACCGGTCTCCCCTGCGGATTCCGGATTTGCATCGCTGCTTGGGGACTTTGTTTCCGCTGATTTTTGCAGCTCGCTCAACGCAACACGCAGATCCGCGTTCTTACGCGGAAAACCGTTCCGATTAAAGACTACGGAATTGCGAGGTCTGAAACGTGAAAACAAAGGTCTGGGAGAGTTTTCAGTCACTTTATCGGCAGCATTCAAATTTTCAGGCTCTACGGATTCTTCCTTATTCTTTTCAACACTCTGCTCCTCTACACGATCCGGTTCGGCAGCATCCTTTACCGGTTCTTGCTCCGTTTTTGAAACATTTTCTGTTTTCGCAATATCCTGCGGTGCAACGTCCTGTGGTTCAACATCACGTACAGGTTCCTCACGACTCTCCGTCACCTCAGTGTCAACACCTGCCACATCAGCTTCTGTTTTAGCTGCCACATCAGCTTCTGTTTTAGCTGCCACATCTTCTGCTTTGGCTGCCACATCTTCTGCTTTTGTTTCCAGAACCGGTTCCGCTTTTTTCACAGCCTGCAATTTTGCCTGTACCATTTGATCCACGGCAAAATCAGCGTCAAAATTCTCATACAATGCCAGTTGAGACTGAAGCAGGCTTTTAAATTGTTTGCTCTGGGAATTGGCCTTGTTGATCATTGTGCTGTAGGTATCTATGGCCGCCGCCGCTTTTGTTTCTGCCACAAAGACCATCTTCTGGCTCCGCTCGGTTGCCTCATGTATCATCGTACGGCTCTGTTCCGTAGCTTCCGAAATCATCTGGCGGGATTTCTGTGTCGCTTCCGCAATCATATCCTGAGACTGTTTCTGAGCCCTGGCAATCATTTCATTGGCCTTTTGCGTCGCTTTTGCCACAATATTCTGGGATTGCTGGTTTGCATCCGCCATCACCTGATTGGCATGAGCCGAAGCCTCTGCTGTCAGGGTACGGGCCTGCTCCCTGCTGTCTGCCAGTTGCGACTTACAACTGTCCTGCGCCGCCACTTTCATTTTAGCTACTTCAATTTCAGCTAGGCTCTTCATCTTTTCCACAAAAGACTGGGCCTCTTCCCGCAGCTTGCTGGTGCTGGAATCCGTTTTGCTGCGCAGCCCCATCGCATAGGAGTCTGCGTCCGTACGGGTGGACTTTCCGTAATCGTCTGCTTCAGCCCGGGTCTTGACTGCATAGGCATCCGCCTGCTTCCGAACCTCCTCCGAATACGCCTCCGCCTCGGATTTCATGCGGGTGATTTCCGCTTCAGTATCAGCCCGCAGTTTATTACAAAATGCAGCAACCGTATCCTTTTGCTTATTACATGCCAGTTCCGTTTCTTTTGTAAGCACTTCCGCTTTCTGCTGACTGTTTTTCTTTACTTCATCCGCAGCTTCCTGCGCAACTACCAGCGTGCTCTGCATGGTGCTTTCCATCCGCTGATAATACTCCAGCTTGGCGCTGACCCGTTCTACAGAATCCTTTAATTCCACATTATCCTGATATAACCGTTCATATTCTTTGGAAACCTTCGAAAAGAACTGGTTAACTTCGTCGGTGTCATAACCGCGAAAACTTTTGGAAAAAGTTTTCCCATTTACATCCAATGGTGTCAGCATATTTATTCCTCCTGCTAAAATACTGAATAATCTTTACCAGATCACATTGTCCAATCTGTATTGATAATCATGGCAGTGCCATGCAAATCTCATCACAACAGTTATATATACCGCTTCAGCGTAATCGCGCAGCGTCCTTTTTTTGTAGTACCGCGAATTTCGGAAAGCTCCACCCGGCCCCGTCCGCGAAATGACATTACATCGCCCTCTGCTACAGTTTGGGATGCACTCTTTGCTTCTTTCCAGTTCAGCTTCACGTTCTGGCTTTTAATCTCCTCTGCCATCCGGGAACGGCTGATGCCATATCCCGCTGCCGCCACCGCGTCCAGCCGCAATGCTGCTACAGTAGCCGAAATAATTTTAACTTTTTCTTCCTTTTCCTTCAATTCCTCTCTGCCAATCTGCTGCAGACTCACATGGGCCGCACCGATTTGGCACAGATTGCTTTCAATATAGTTAGCAAACGATTTGTCCGCCACAAACTGGGCGCCTTCCGGCACCAGTACGATATCCCCCATGATTTCGCGCTCGCAGCCCATGCCCATGAACGCGCCCAAGATATCCCTGTGACCTAATGTATAATACCGCTTATCCCAGGAAGCGAGATAGCAGACCAGTCCAAAATCCGGTGTACTGTAAAAATCCTCTGCCACAAACGCAATCCTGGATCTTTCCGCGTTGGCAAACCCGCCATCCGATTCCAGACGAATGCCTTCAAAATTTGCCGCCACGATTTCCGCCACATTTCTGCCATGGGGATCCAGAAACTCGCTGACCTTGTACCTGGCTGTTTTCCGGGCCGCTTCTGCCAGATCCACCAACCGCGCCGCCAGTTCTTCATCCCCGCTTGCTTTGAAGTAACGTAATATTTTATCTCTGTCTGCCATGCCTATTTGTTTCCCTTTAACTCTTCACTTCGGTCCAGAACCGCCTGAACCGCGTTGTACAGAGCGCCGCGCACCGCACCGTTTTCCAGTGCTTTGATACCGGCGATGGTAGTACCGCCGGGCGATGTCACCATGTCGCGCAGTACAGCGGGATGCTTCCCCGTCTCCAGTACCATTTTACCCGAACCGGCAAACGTCTGAGCCGCCAGTTTGATGGCTGCCGCCCTGGGCAGTCCGGCCATCACGCCTGCATCCGCCAGCGCGTCGATCATCACATATACATATCCCGGCCCGCAGCCTGAGACCGCCGTAACTGCTTCAATATCCTTTTCCAGAATCCGCAGCGTTTCTCCGCAGCAGCCAAAAATCTGCTCCGCTGTTTTCACCGCTTCTTCACTCACCCCGGTACCGGGCGCGATGGCCGTCATGCCGGCCCCCACTGCCAGCGGTGTGTTGGGCATGGTACGGATCACGGGATGCCCGTTGAATATCCCGGCAATCTTTTCAATCGTCACAGAACCCATGATGGAAAGGATGACTGCTTTTGCAGGAACAGCGGAAACCAGCGCGCCGCGAAGCACACTGTCCACCATCTGCGGTTTGATTGCCAATACGACCATGTCTGCATCTTTTACCGCTTCACAATTATCAACGAGTCCGGTTACGCCATACGTTTCGTGCAGATAATCCGCGCGTTCCTGCCGATGTGCTCCCACAAAGATCGCCGCCGGATCCATCAGCCCGGCGCCGGTAATTCCTTTTATGATCGCCTCACCCATAGCTCCGCCGCCGATAAAAGCAAGCTTGTGCAAATTCAGTTTTTCGGCCACGGGGATCCCCCTCTTTCTCCGTTATACACCTCGGCCTCTGCGTCAATATCCACATTACGTGGCGCACAGACCAGAATATTCGGTCCAATTGTCCGGACCGTACCGTTTAACGCGTAAATCGTTCCGCTGATAAAGTCTGTCATACGTTTCCGTACAGCAGGTTCCGTTGTTTCAAAGTTTACCACCACCGGCTGGTCGTTCCGCAGGAAATCTGCCACTTTTTGGGAATCATCAAAGCTGGTGGGTTCAATGACTACTACCCGGACCTCTGTCGTTGTCTTCATCTGAATTGTACGGTTTTCTTTTTTGCTATTCCGCATCCGTGACAACAGACCCGGCTTTTTTCCTTTTGCTTCTTTATCCGCAGGAACAGATTCCGGTTCTTCTTTTGCTACCGGAACAGGAGCCTGGCGGACTGCTTTCGGGAAACCTCTCTTTGCCGGTTTCTCCACTACTTCTTCCTCTTCTTCGTCGTCCTCTTCCTCATCCATCTCGCGATTCGGATCATCCGGATCATATAAGCCTAACGCGTCCGAAATACGTTCTAAAAATTTCTTTTTCCCCATGTTGCGTCTCCTTGTATATTTATGCTCAAATGTCATATTACATGTGCTATGCTTACGATGCTGCCGCCCGGAACCCCGGGCCAGCATCCCTGTGGTACAGGTGGTAAAAGAAGTCAGGTTGTCTCCGAATCAGTACCCCCGATTATTGTAATCCCTGGCACCAAACAGTGCAGTACCCACACGCACCATGTTAGCCCCCTCTTCCACGGCAATCGCATAATCACTGGTCATACCCATGGAAAGGAAATCGATATCCTTACGCTGCCGTTTCAACTTGCAAAAATAATCGTAACCCTGCCGGAACACAGAATGCAATACGGTTTGATCCGGTGTATTGGGCGCGATGACCATAATACCTCTTACCCTGATATGGGGAAACGAATCCAGCAACGGCAATACAGCCTCATAGTCTTCCGGCAAAAAACCGGTCTTTTGCGGTTCCCGAGCCACATTGATCTGCAGCAGCACATCCATGACTTTGCCCTGCTTCGCGGCTTCCTTTTCCAGCGCCCGCAACAAATGCTCGCTGTCCGCAGATTCGATCAGATCAAAAAAATCCACAGCCTGTTTTGCCTTATTGGTCTGCAGATGACCAATCAGGTGCCACTTTCCCGGATGTCCTACCTGTTGCTGTTTTTCCCGGGCTTCCTGAACCCGGTTCTCACCGATATTCCCAACACCCAGCGACTGTATTTCCGTTACCACAGCAGCCGGATGATTTTTCGTGACGGCAACCAGACAAACCTCATCGCCGGTCTCTTTCCGCTCAGTACGTCGTGCCAATGCCGATGCAATCGTTTCCTTCACGTTATGCAGATTATCTGCCAACATAAAACAAACCCTCTTTATAAATCAATATTTCTGATTTTCGATTTTCGAATTTAATATATTAAAAATGTATCAAAAATCAACTTACATAAATAATAGAAATTATACCACAATAAAGCATAACAGAAAAGCAGATTTTCAGCAAGTAAAAATGAACTGTATCAGGCTCTGAAATCGAACCTTACAGGTGAACTGATACAACCCTGCGTTTCACTCTTTCCGGCACAGGCAAACGCCCATGCGTCCCGTTTTTCCATTCTCATAACGATAGGAGCAAAACAATTCAGGGTTATGATTGGTACAGACGCCGGCGGTTGAAATGTTAGAAAGAGCGACACCCACTTCCATCAACTGCTGCCGGTTGACCTGCCAAAGGTCCAGCCAGTATTTCCCGTTACATTTTTCTGTAAAGCAGCTTGCGTATTCCTGCATTTGGATTCCCACAACGTCATCCACTTCATAACAGCAGTCGCCGATGGAAGGACCGATGGCCGCCAGCAGATTTTCCGGCTGAACGCCAAAAGCCTTCTGCATGGCAGCCACCGTTTTCTTTGCAATCTGCGCTGCAGTTCCCCGCCAGCCTGCATGTGCCAGACCGATAGCTCCCGTTTTGGGATCTGCCAGCAGAACCGGAACGCAATCTGCATAAAACAACAGCAGAGGTACATCTGCCAGATTGGTGATCAGCGCATCCGTTTCCGGAATCGTATCGGCAAAAGACAACGCGCCGCTGCCAATCCTATCTTCCGTAATCACCTGCACATGGCTTCCATGTACCTGGGCACAGGTAGTAAACCGTTCCGGTTTTACACCGATCGCCGCCGCAAATTTTTGCCGGTTGCGAAGAACTTTTTGAGGATTGTCTCCTACATGCAACGCCATGTTCAGCGTACCGGGAACCACGTCGCTTTCCCCATGCAGCCGACAGGAACAGGCGGTGGTGAAACCGGCCTGTTCAAAGCGGTCAAAGTATCCGAACCAGATATTATTATGTGACGTCAACATGAAATCGTTTTGCATCCATTTTCCTCTTTCAGATATAAATTTTATTTTTTATTTGCAAACCCCACAACGTTTACAGCCTTCGAAACAGCCCGGCGTAAACCTTCCCTTTTGGGAATTTTCCATTTCTTTTAACAGGTATGCTTTGGTTACACCCATGTCCAGATGATCCCATGGCAGGATTGCCTCTGTCCGGATTTCACAGCAGGCCATCTCTTCCGTCCGTATCTGATGGAACTGAAAGGCTTCTTTCAATCCCGTCCGGTTTTCTGCCGCCCAGAGTAAAACGTTACCAATCTGTCTGTTTCCCCGTGCTAGGACAGCCTGTAACACCGTCTCTTTCAACGACTCAGTAAGCAGGCGGATACGCTTGTCCTTTTTGAAGCCGTTTTGCAGCATCTTAACTCTGCGTTTCAAAACTTTTATATCTTCCAGCGGTGACCACTGATACGGTGTAAAAGGTTTGGGAATAAAGGCATTGACGGAAAGGATCAGGTCGCCTTTATGTCCCAGTTCGTCCATTCGGCTGCGCACACGGTGCACCAGTTCGATCATCTCATTAATATCATCGTCAGCTTCTCCCGGAAGACCAATCATAAAATATAACTTGATGTTTGGCATCCCGGCTCGTGCAGCATACTCCATTGCCTGATAGATATGCTCTTCCGTAATTCCTTTGTTGATAGCCGCACGCATCCGGACACTGCCCGCTTCCGGCGCTACCGTCATGGTACGCTGCCCGCTTCCGGCCAGCGCCTCCACCAGGGGCAGGTCCAGAGAATCGGCCCGCAGGGATGCACAGGAAAAAGGTATTTGTTCTTCCTCCAATGTCCTTGTCAACGGTTCCATGTCCGGGTAATCGGACACCGCGGCTCCCATCAGTCCCACTTTGGCCGTCTGCTCCGGACGCCGCCGGATATCCTGCAGCAGCAGATCCAGATTGCGGTTACGGGGTCTGCGGAAACAGTAGCCCGCCATGCAGAACCGGCAATGCCTCCCGCAGCCCCGGGCCACTTCCACAATAAACATGTTGGCAAATTCCGTATAAGGGGAAACGATTGCCGAAGTATGGGGATAGGCATCCAAATCTTTTACCCACTGTCGGCTGATTTTTTCCGGTACTGTTTCCATCCGTTCCATGACAATCACAGAACCGGTCTCATCATATTTCGGCGCATAAAACTGCGGAACATACACGCCGGGCAGTTGTGCCGCTGCCAGCAGCTTTTCCCTGCGCGTTTTCTTTTCCATACGAAGCTGTTCCAAAAGCCGCAGCAGTTTCGGCAGCGTCTCCTCCCCTTCGCCGATGACCACAAAATCTGCAAAATCTGCCAGCGGTTCCGGATTAAAGGTGGCGCAGGGACCGCCGATGATGACAAAGGGATCCTTTTCTCCCCGTTCTTCTGAGAGCAGTTTAATGTGCCCCATCTGCAGCTGAATCAGAAAATTAAGGTAATCCATCTCAAAGGAGAGGGTGGCACAGATATACGGAAAATCTGCCAAAGGTCGCTGGGTCTCCATGGAAAACAGGGCTGTTTTCGTTTTGGCATACTCCTCCCGCTTCCTTTCTTCCGGAAGGAAAACACGTTCACAGGCCCAGCCGTCCCGGTTCAGGATCTGGTACAAAATATGCAGGCCCAGATTGGACATTCCCAGATGGTAGGTATTCGGGTATAAAAAAGCCACCGGGGTTCTTCGCCCCGGGGCAAATATCTGGGTTCCGATTTCTGTTGCAAGGATTTCCTTAATCTCTTTTTGCAGATTCCAGCTCAAACAACTGACCTCACTTCAATGCAACTATCCATAATTTCTGATGGCAAAGGAAAAACTTCGCAAATCCGAAACCGATTGCTCACGTCTTCCCTTGCCTTCTGATTCATGTACAAATCCTTATTTTGCTTTCAGCTTTTTCTCCAACGCGTCGATGATGGTCTTCAACACTTTCAGCCGCGCGTAATACTTGCTGTTGGCTTCCACAATAATCCAGGGCGCGTAGTCCGTATTGGTGCGGCCCAGCATTTCGTTGACAGCCTCTTCATATTCCGCCCACTTGGCCCGGTTGCGCCAGTCTTCGTCGGTAATCTTCCACAGTTTTTCCGGATTGTTCTCCCGTTCTTTGAACCGGCGGGCCTGTTCGTCCTTATCAATCTGGAGCCAGAATTTCAGGACAACTATGTTGGCGTCCGCCCACTCTTTTTCCGTTTCGTTGATTTCATCGTAAGCCCGGCGCCAGTCCACGTCCGGCGTAATTTTTTCAATGCGTTCTACCATGACCCGCCCGTACCAGGTGCGATCAAACAGGGCAATATGTCCCGGTTCGGGAATGTTGAACCAGAACCGCCACATATAATGGAACAACCTTTCAACCTGATTGGGCGCAGAGTATGGGTGCACGCTGAAGTCCAACGGATCCAACGATTCCGCTACACGTTTGATGGCGCCGCCTTTGCCGCCGGCGTCCCAGCCTTCAAATGCGAGAATCGTGGCTATGCCTTTGTTGAACGCTTCTACCTGCAATTCCCGGAGCCGTTTCTGATATTCGTTCAGCTTCTCCTTATATTCGTCCTTGGAAACATCCTTGCTTAAATCCACTTTGCTGAGAATATCATACTTGCGCTTGCTGTCGCTGACATTCGTGGACAGGCGCTGCGCTTCTTTATATGTGGTAAACGCCTTTACCGCTTTGTTGATGCCATCCACTACTGCATTGAAAATTTCGTATTCCGCCACGTCCACGTCATCCCCGCTGATCAGGTTCCAGGGAGCATTCTCCGTGTCGGTAGCCTTCAGCATCTCGTCATACCGTTTGTAGAACTTGTCATAGTTCCCTTCTTCGGTATAAATTTCATGGACAGGTTTCCAGGCCTTGCCCGTTTCCTTAATGATGGCTTTCTTATTTTTTTCCTGCTGCTTTTCCGAAACATGAACGAAGAATTTCAGCAGGCAATAATGTCCGTCTGTCAGCATCTTTTCAAACGCGTTGATCTGATCAAAAGTAACCCGGGTGGATTTTGCTTCATTCTTTACTTCAATATCATTTTTCAGGTAGTACCAGCTGTGACGGTAAACAAAGATATTCCCCGGAGGCGGAAGTCGTTTCCAAAACGTGGTAAAGAAAGGCTGTTGCCTCTCCTGCTCCGTAATTCTTGTGGAAGTGAAAACCCGGAATCCGCGGGCATCCATATACTGCATCATCTTCCCGACGATTTCGCTGCGGCGGGAATGACGCCAGCCTTCAAAGACCATGATCACCGGCATGCCTGCATCTCTTGCCGCACGCTGTGCTTTACCCAGTTCATAGCCCAGTTTCTCGTCCAACAGCTTTTTCAGGTCTGATTTTTTCAATTTTGCATCGAGATTTACTTTGTTTAACATTAGAAAATATCCCCCTTCCAAGGCATAATACCCCGGGGCTTATCCAGTATGACCTGTAAGCGGATGCCCCGTTTTACGTCCTGTTTATTTAAGCGGGGCTGAACACTTTGGCTCGTTCCCCCCATTTGTAACCCGATTTCATTTTCAGCCAGCTGTAAATTGCTTTGTCCGCTGGTTTGCAACCGTTGTCTGTTTTTTGCAATCTGTTCCGCTTCCTCCCGCGCGGCTTCAACTTCATGATGAGAAAAGGTTCCATCCGGTTTGCGCCACATGCTGTCCTCTTCCCGACAGATTACATCGTGATCCTTCAAAACCACTGATCGTTCTTCCGAATCCGGCACAGTATCACGCGGTTCCGGCATTTGTCTTCCGCGTCCTCTTTCCGGAAACTGCGACTTCTGTCCAAAGACCGAATCCGACGACGGTGCGGTATCCGCTTCCTGCTGGTCTTTGGGAAGATCCGGCAGGTCTGGCGTATCAAAATCCGGAAGCTTCCTGTCCGGGAAAAAAATCCTGGCTTCCCGTTTCAACTGTCTCGCCAGTTCCTCTTCTTCCGAAAGGCGCTGCTCCTCCCGAATGGGAACAGCCGGAATATAATTTCGGTTAAAAAACATGGTAAAGCTCCTGAAACATTACCTGACAACTCTGACAATACGAATACCGTTGCCTAACACTTGCAACAACTCTGCTTCGCATCCTCTCATTACACTTCTTCCGGCGTGTCCGTCCCGGAAATAGCCTTTCGCATCTGGGTATCCGCGTTGATATTGTTCATACGGTAATAATCCATCACGCCCAGATTCCCCTGCCGCAATGCATCCGCCATGGCTTCCGGCACTTTGGCTTCCGCTTCCACGACCTTGGCCTTCATCTCCTGGGTGTAAGCTTTCATCTCCTGTTCCTTGGCAACTGCCATGGCACGACGCTGTTCCGCTTTCGCCTGGGCGATGCGTTTGTCAGCTTCCGCCTGATCGGTCATCAGGGCCGCGCCGATGTTACGTCCCACGTCAACATCCGCAATATCAATGGACAGAATCTCAAAGGCAGTGCCTTCGTCCAGCCCTTTATCCAAAACCGTTTTGGAAATATGTTCCGGTGATTCCAGCACATCGGTGTGCATTTCCGAAGAACCTACCGTGGAAACGATGCCTTCCCCGACGCGGGCGATTACAGTCGCTTCCCCGGCGCCGCCAACCAGTCGTTCAATGTTGGCGCGCACGGTAACCCGCGCTTTAACCCGCAATTCGATACCGTTTTTCGCCACCGCGCCAACGACCGGCGTTTCAATGACTTTCGGGTTAACGCTCATCTGTACCGCTTCCAGCACGTCGCGGCCGGCCAGATCAATGGCGCAGGCCCGTTCAAAGGTAAGGTTAATGGCTGCCCGATGCGCCGCAATCAGGGCATCGATGACCCGGTCCACGTTACCCCCTGCCAGGTAATGGGCTTCCAGCTGATCGGAATTCACATGAAGGCCTGCCTTGTTTGCTTTGATCAGAGGAAGCACGATTTTATCCGGCGGCACCCGGCGCAGCCGCATCCCCACCAGATTGAAAATGCTGATGCTGACACCTGCGGATATGGCCGAAATCCAAAGTCCCACCGGCACAAACTGCAGAAAGATGAACACGCCGATTATAATCAGAAAAAGGCTGGCGCTGCCGCCCACGAATAATTTTGACATAATAATTCCTCCAATTTTTACTATCAGGAAAAGGCTTCGCAAAACCGTACACGTTTGCTATTAATAAACAGGAATTCTTTAGCTATTATTATACTATGATATCAGCCCGGACGCCACAAAAAATGTCATTTTCCACATAGAATTCACGAATTTTTCCAAAAAAATAACAGTGCCTTTCGACACTGTTATTCGTTGTTTACTGTAATAAGTTTTTCACGATTGTATTGATGCGCTTGCCATCGGCCCGGCCCTGTACCCGGGGCATCACCGCTTTCATGACTTTGCCCATTTCTTTCGGACCTGTCGCGCCGACAGAAGCAATTGCTTCTTTAATAATCGCCGTCAATTCTTCATCGCTCATAGCCGCCGGCAGATACGCTTTCAGGATTTCCAGTTCCTTCTCGGTCTGTTCAATCAAATCCTCGCGTTTTCCTTTGATGAATTCAGCCAGGGAATCTTCCCGCATCTTGACCGCTTTCATGATTACGGCTAAAACTTCATTTTCAGTAAGCTCTTCTTTGTTTTTTCCGTTGATTTCCGCATTGCGGATGTCGGACCGAACCATACGGATCACTTCGAGACGAAGCTTGCCCGCTTCTCTGTCCTTCATCGCCTGCTTCATATCAGCCAACAGTTTTTCTTTTGTGGTCATCCGACCCGCCTCCAATTATCTGGATTTACGTTTTCTGGCTGCTTCGGATTTTTTCTTACGCGCAACGCTGGGTTTTTCGTAGTGTTCGCGTTTTCTTACTTCGGAAAGAATGCCAGCCTTCTGGGTCGCACGTTTGAAACGGCGCAGCGCGCTTTCCAGGGACTCGCCCTTGCCAACTTTAACTTCTGCCATCTGATCTCCCTCCCTCCACACACTTAGGGAAGTGTTCCATTTATTTCATTACGCACAGGTGTCATAAAACACCTGCACACAATTTTACCAGTAGATTATATCGCAAATGGCAGAATCTGTCAACAAATCCGCGCCGCAAAATTCCATTCTTTTCACAGTTTTTTATGAAAAACAGAAAAAGAAATCCCACACAAAATTCCGGTGTCTGACCGCCAATCCGACTTACGGCAGCTGAATCATGCCAATGTATTTGATTATGATTCTTTCGGGAAGGGAGGCCAGCCCATAGCTTTCCCGCCGATCAGATGGATGTGCAGGTGCTGTACGGTCTGTCCGCCGTCTTTCCCTGTGTTGATGATCAGGCGGAATCCGTCTTCTTTAATCCCAAGCTTTTCTGCAATCTCCGCAACTTTGCCCAGCATGTAACCAACTAATTCCGGTTCTGCTGCCATCACATTGTCCGCATGGGTTTTGGGTACTAAAAGCACATGCACCGGAGCCGCCGGTTCCAGATCTTTGAATGCGATCATCTTGTCGTCTTCGTACACTTTGTTGGATGGGATTTCGCCTGCCGCGATTTTGCAAAAGATACAGTCACTCATGATAATGCCTCCTTTAAAATACTTCGTTAGGAAAAGAATTCGCAAAACCGTAAACGCTTGCTATTCCATGGATTCATGCGTCTGTGGCATCGAAACCCGAAGTTGCGTTTACTGGGCAATCCGTCTCCCACTTCCTCACTCCGCCCGCTCAGCAAGCTTCGCGTTGCTCGCTCGTCAAACTGGGGCCCTTACGGGTTGCCCAGTAAACGTTCAAACGAAATGCTTCACTATGTTTTGCTCATTTCTTTTTCTTTCCTGCAACTACTTCAAATTATAAAATGATGCCTTTACACTTGTCAATTAAGGCTTCCGTGATTTTGACATCTATCATTTTACCGCATAAGTCCGGTTCGCCTTTAAATTCCACCCGGATGTAGTTTTCCGTTAAACCTTCTACACATCCGGTGGCTTTCTTGTCTGTTATTATCGGTTGTTCCACCAGCACCGCATGATTTGTTCCCACATTTTGTGAAAAATACGCCTGCTGCATTTCTTTGTCCAGCTCTGCCAGTTTTTCCGCCCGGTATTTCTTTACGGCCTCCGGAATCTGGTCCTGCCTTGCTGCCGCCGGTGTGCCTTTTCGTTTGGAGTACGGGAAGATGTGCATCTTGGCAAAGCCGCATTGTTTTACAAAATGGCAGGTTGCGGAAAAGTCGTTTTCCGTTTCGCCGGGAAAACCCACGATAACATCTGTCGTAATCGCAACGCCGGGAACTTCCTTACGGATCTGCTCCAACAGCGTTGCGAATCGCTTCGTATCGTACGGACGGTGCATATCTTTTAAAACCTTATCGCACCCGCTCTGCAGGGGCAAGTGCAGATGAGGACACAGGCGTTTGTCCTCTGCCATCAAATCCAACAGGCGCGGTTCCACTTCCACCGATTCCAGGGAACCCAGACGCAGGCGCTGCAAGTCCGGAACGGAAAGCGCTGCCCGGACCGCATCATATAACGTCGTTCCGTCTTTCATTTCTTTCCCGTAGCAGCCAAGATGAATACCGATCAGGACAATTTCCCTGTATCCCGTTTTCGTCAGGCGCTGCACTTCTTCTTTTATACTTTGCAGGCTCCGGGAACGAATCGGTCCCCGTGCGTAGGGAATGATGCAGTAGGAGCAATACTGGTTGCAGCCTTCCTGAATTTTCAGGTAGGCCCGGGTCTTGTCCGCTTCATTGCCCCCTGACATTTCCTCAAACTGCACACCCTGTTCCCAGGGGCGTACTTCGTCGTCCACTGCAGAAGTGCGTAACTGTACAAATTGTTTTTGTACTATTACCGGCTCATTGGAATCAGCCTCTGCCTTTATTCTATCAGCCTCAGAATCAGAAACCTCTGAAGCTCTTTTCATTGCCTGTTTTCTGTCCAGCGCCGCTTCCACCAGCGTCACGATTTTCGCCCGGTCCTGGGTGCCAATGATCAGGTCTACCCCGTCAATAGCTTTCACTTCCTCCGCGGCAGTCTGGGGATAGCAGCCCGTCACCACGATCAGCGCATCATTCTCTTTGCGGACGGCCCGCCGGATCATCTGCCTTGACTTCTGCTGTCCCGTGTTGGTCACCACACAGGTATTTACCACATACACATCGGCCTCTTCCGTAAAATCGCAAACGGTGTATCCCGCCTGCCGGAACAGTTCCTGCATGCTGGCCGTATCCGCCTGATTTACTTTGCAGCCCAATGTCATAAACGCAATTTTGTTCATTATAATATCTTTCCTGACTCTCAATCCATTTACAATGTTAGAACGTATCGTCGTCGCAATTCATATTGTATCACAACGCAGAAACCGCCGCCAATCGGAAACTCTCTCCATTAGTAAGCTTTTTCCATCAGCAGTCCCACCCAGTCTTTGATGCGGGTCACTTCTTTCACACGCAGTCCAACTTTTTCTGCGGCTTCGGTTACAGCCTGCTGATAATCTTCAATGATACCGCTGGCGAAGAACAGGCCGCCCTCCTTCAGCTTACCGGGAATATCCGGCAGCAGTAGGATAATGATGTCCGCCAAAATATTGGCTACGATCACATCGGCTTTGCCTTCCGTACCGTGAAGCAGGTCGCCCTGTTTTACTTCGATGCGGTCTGCCAGTCCGGCTTTTGCAATATTTTCCATTGCCGTCCGCACTGCAACTCCGTCTATATCCACTGCTTTGATACTTTTTGCGCCTAACCTTGCCGCGGTCATGGCCAAAATGCCGCTGCCTGTTCCCACGTCAAACACAGTGGTGTCGCGATGAACCATTTTTTCCAGGGCTTCCAACACAAGAACCGTCGTCGGATGCGTCCCCGTACCGAAAGCCATACCGGGATCCAGTTCCAGCACGATGTCCTCCGCTTCCGGCTCGTAACTTTCCCATGAGGGTTTCACTACAATATGTTTCCCCACCCGGGTCACATGGAAATACTGCTTCCATTCATCCGACCAGTCCGTTTCACTGACTTTTCGGAACAACGTGGGCCCGATACGAAAGCGTCCAATCCGTTTTTCCACCGCGGTCAGTTCCGCTTCGATTCGCTGCAGCCTTTTCTGCAGTTCTTCATCTTCCGGATAATATGCCGTTACCGTCACCACAGACAAATCCGTCTCTTCCGGCAGCGGGTCGCAAAGTTCAAAAGGCAATGACTTGCGCACCGTTTCATACAGCACCGGGTCCTCTATGGCCACTCCGTTCCGGGCGCCGGCCTCCCGCAAAATTTCCGCCGTTACTTCTTCCGCTTCATGTTTTACTTTTATGCTGACTTCCAGCCACTGTTCCATGTTCCTGTCCCCAAACTATTTCCGCTGTTACTTCTTCCGCTTCATGTTTCACTTTTATACTGACTTCCAGCTACTGTTTTCTATTCATATCCCCAGATTATCCGTTTCATACAAAATCGCCGCAGCAGCCACCAGCCCGGCCGTTTCTGTTCGCAAAATCCGCCGCCCCAGGCTTACCGCAATGCCGCCTGCTTCCTGCGCAGCTTTTACCTCTTCATTGGAAAGCCCGCCTTCCGGCCCGATGATCACGCCAATGCTCTTTGCATTTTTGTGAGCCTGCAGCACTTCCTTCAGACTGATCCGGTTTTCGCTTTCATACGCAATCACCAGCAAATCCCAATTATCTTCCTGCAGAACCTGAGACAACTTCATAACCCCATGCACCGCCGGAATCACATCCCGTTTGCTCTGCTTGGCCGCTGCTTCCGCAATTTTCTGCCAGCGCTCTGTTTTCTTTCCCGCTTTGGAACGGTCCAGCACCACCACCGAATGATCCATGGCAAGCGGGAAAATTTCAACAACGCCAATCTCCACAGCCTTCTGTATAATCAACTCCATCTTCTCGCCTTTGGCCAGACCCTGCAGCAGGGAGATCCGCACATCCGGCTCATGGGTCTCCCGCAGGATTTCTTTTGCCGAAACCGTCACTGTATTCATACTGACAGCCGTAATCTCCCCCACAAAGCTGATGCCGTCATCCGCTACCACCTGCAATTGATCTCCCGTACTCATACGCAGCACATCCATAATATGGTGGGCGTCCCTGCCGGTAATCTGCATTTCCTGTTTATAAGGCTTCGGAATGAAAAAACGATGCATACAAACCTCGCTTAAACTTCGTATGTCTTTTAATCAAATTAAACTACTCAATCTGTTTCTTTTTTTTCAACCATAAACTCCAGGGGACTTTATAGTTCGTTTTACGGTTTTCCTGCACATATTCATAGATCAAGGGCATCATCCTGGCTTTTTCCTCATAGAGAGGTACTTTATAGCTGTTGGATTTCTCGGTGTAAAGGGGATAACTGCTTCCCGCCATCGTCTGACGGATAACAATATCCTTCATCGGCACGCCCGGATTCCTCATCATATCGTAAATCATCATCATGATACCCGTGCGTCCCTTACCTGCATGACAGTGGAAATGCAGCCAGGCCTGACCCGGACCCATTCTGTTTACAAAGGATATAAAACCGTCGATATCTTTCGCCGGGGGCCAGATATGGTCCCGAATCGGAATCCTCAGATATTTAAATCCTTCGCTTTCAACCAGTTCCTTTTCCGTCATAACGCTTTTAACATTGATTTTCATTCGGTCAATCGGCGTATTGCCTTTTCTGGTGTACGCCTGAATTGTTTTCCCAATCATTGCCCCAAAGCGCTTTGCTTCGTCAGCCTCAACCTCCTTAAGCGTCATCCCTTCATTTGCCCAGTTGTGAGACCCGTACCAGGAGAGCGGAATTCCCTCGTTAACAAAAACATGGCTTTCCTGCCGCAAATCAATAACATATATGTCCTTGCCCTTGGCGCATTCCCGCAAGACAGAAGCAAGTCTCCGGAACTGCGGCCCCGAAAATTGCGCGCTGCCCGAAATACACAGTGTATCCAGCCCTTCTGTGGAAGGTTTAAAATCCGGATCAAATCTGTACTTGAGGTTCACTTTCTTAAATTGATACCGGTGATCCGCCAGCAGTCTCACATTGGCCAGTTTGCCATTCCAGCCGTTCAGTTTGTCCCTGTCTATCCTGACAAACGGTACTGCGGCTTCACCACAAGCTGTACATGCTACAGAAAACAGAAACGACACAAACAGGCACAGGATAACTGAACGAAGCAAAAAGACTCTCTTATTATGCAGCATACCGCCCCAATTTACGGTCATGGTGTCATGTTTTTCTTTCGTCCCGGCACTGAGCAGCACCCGCTTTTTGTCTAACTGCGCAAAAATATCTGTTATAAACTGTGCCATAATATCCCCTTCGTTATTAAGGAAACACTGATCAATTCGTCTGCACGCCGACCGGTGCTTTTTGTGACTGACTACGTCAATGTCCCTCAACGCAGCTACGCGCCTTCGGGCCATTTCCTTGTCAGTCGCAAAAAGCCCTCAGTCATCGCATAAACTCGTTTAATCAGCGTCTCCTTAAAATATAAATGACGACAGGTTTAAAAATAATGCTTAGCTTAGCCTATATTATATTTTATCACAAAATACGGTGCTTTGCACTGAACACAAAAAAGTACGGCCTGCATTCTCTGCAAGCCGCACTAAAAGCCTTCTCTCTTTTTAACTTTTCCGCAGTTTCCTTACTTACAAAAATCCGTGATTATATTCAGTTCCCTTACCTAATCAAACCGTTGCTCTCTTACTTAAACAAATCCTTGATCTTGTTCAGGAAGCTCTTCTCTTCCGGATTAATATTATCCTTGGCCACATCGGCAAAATTACGCAGCACCGCTTTTTGCCGTTCCGTCAGCTTCGTAGGCACCACAACTTTGATGCGCACCAGCTGGTCGCCCCGGCCGGTTCCCCGCAAATGCGGAATCCCTTTGCCACGCAGGCGCATCACCCGGCCCGGCTGCGTTCCTTCCGGAACTTTCATGACAACCTTGCCGTCCAAAGTAGGCACTTCTACCTCGGCGCCCAGAGATGCCTGCACAATGTTGATAGGCACTTCGCAGTACACATCGTTTCCGTCCCGTTCAAAGAACTTGTGAGGTTTCACGAACAGGTACACGTACAAATCGCCGTTCGGTCCTCCCTTGGGACCGGCAGCGCCTTCGTTGGCCACACGTAAACGGGAACCGTCGGCCACGCCGGCCGGAACTTTCACCTTCAGGTTCTTCTGTTTTTTGACCGTTCCTGTACCGCGGCATTCATGACAGGGGTCGGAAATGATCTTGCCTTCTCCATGGCATTTCGGGCAGGGCCGTACCGTCTGCATCTGCCCCAGCACGGTGTTCTGTACCACACGGATCTGACCGGTACCGTGGCAGTCCGGACAGGTTTCCACCTTGGAGCCGGGTTCCGCGCAGTTGCCATGGCAATGCTCGCAGGTCTCATCCCGGTACAGGGAAATTTCTTTCTCTACACCAAAGGCGGCTTCCTCAAAGGTCAGGTTCAGGTCAAAGCGCAGATCACTGCCCCGCTGGGGACCTTTATCAGCCTGGCTGCCCCGGCGTCCGCCGGCGCCGCCGAAGAACATATCGAAAATGTCCTCCATGCCATTGCCGAAGCCGCCGGCGCCAAAACCGCCAAACCCTTCAAATCCGCCAAAGCCGCCGGCGCCACCCGAGCCGCCGTTTTCAAAGGCCGCCATGCCGAACTGGTCATACTGGGCACGCTTCTGATCATCCGAAAGGACACTGTACGCTTCGCTGCATTCCTTGAACTTTTCAGCGGCTTCCGGATTATCCTTGTTCAAATCAGGATGGTACTTGCGTGCCAGCTTACGATATGCTTTTTTGATATCATCGGCGCTGGCGTCTTTGGAGACGCCAAGCACCTCATAAAAATCTCTTTTTTCAGCCATTGTTTCATCCCATCCCGCTGATTTTATTTCTTATCGTCAACAACTTCCGCGTCAACCACATCGTCGTCCGGCTTTTTGCTTTCGCCTGCGTCCTGCGCACCGGCTGCACCGGCAGCCCCTGCATCGCCCTTGTTGGCTTCCGCCTGCTTGTACAGTTCGGCAGACAGTTCATACAACGGTTTGGTCAGCGCTTCGGTGGAAGCTTTGATCTTGTCGTTGTCGTTCCCCTTCAGATCGGCCTTCAGGGTTTCCATCGCGGATTTAACTTTGGCGATCAGGTCGTCCTTGCCCTTGCCTTCCATATCTTTGATGGTCTTTTCCGCCTGGTAGATCAGGGAGTCGGCCTGGTTGCGGACCTCTACGCCTTCCTTGCGTTTCTTGTCCGCTTCCGCGTTGGCTTCCGCTTCTTTCACCATGCGGTCTACTTCGTCTTTGCTCAGGGTGCCGGAAGAAGTAATGGTGATCTTCTGTTCCTTGCCGGTGCCCAGATCCTTGGCGCTTACGTTTACGATACCGTTGGCATCGATATCGAACGCAACTTCAATCTTCGGAACTCCGCGGGGAGCTGCCGGGATGCCGCCCAGTTCGAAACGGCCCAGGGTCTTGTTGTCTGCCGCCATATCGCGTTCGCCCTGCAGCACATGGATATCAACGGAAGGCTGATTATCCGTAGCTGTAGAGAATACCTGCTTCCGGGAAGTCGGAATGGTGGTGTTGCGGTCGATGATGCGGGTGAATACACCGCCCAGGGTTTCAATGCCCAGAGACAGCGGCGTTACATCCAGCAGCAGTACGTCTTTTACTTCGCCTGCCAGTACGCCGGCCTGAATGGCAGCGCCGATGGCAACGCATTCGTCCGGGTTAACGTTGCGGGTAGGCTCTTTGCCCATCACCCGTTTGATGGCTTCCTGTACCGCCGGGATACGGGAAGAACCGCCAACCAGGATTACTTTGTTGATATCGCTGGCGGACAGGCCTGCATCGCTCAGTGCCCGTTTGGTGGGTCCAATGGTCCGTTCTACCAGATCCGCCGTCATTTCTTCGAATTTGGCGCGGGTCAGGTTCATGTCCAGATGTTTCGGGCCGTCAGCACCAGCCGTGATGAACGGCAGGTTGATGTTGGTGGTCACCATGCTGGACAGTTCGATCTTGGCCTTTTCCGCTGCTTCACGCAGACGCTGCATGGCCATCTTGTCGTTGGACAGGTCGATGCCGCTTTCTTTCTTGAATTCCGCAACCATCCAGTTCATGATGCGGTCATCGAAATCGTCGCCGCCCAGATGGGTATCGCCGTTGGTGGCTTTTACTTCGAATACGCCGTCGCCCAGTTCCAGGATGCTGACATCGAAGGTGCCGCCGCCCAGGTCATATACCAGGATGGTATGATCGTCGGTCTTGTCGATACCGTAAGCCAGGGAAGCCGCCGTCGGTTCGTTGATGATACGCAGTACTTCCAGACCCGCGATCTTGCCTGCATCTTTGGTAGCCTGACGCTGGGAATCGGAGAAGTAAGCCGGAACGGTGATGACCGCCTGGGTTACGGTTTCTCCCAGATATTTTTCCGCGTCCGCTTTCAGCTTCTGCAGGATCATGGCGGAGATTTCTTCCGGGGAGAATTTCTTGTCGCCGATCTCCACACGGTAACCGGCTTCGCCCATGTGCCGTTTAATGGAGCTTACAGTACGGGCCGGATTGGAAATCGCCTGACGTTTTGCCATCTGGCCAACCAGACGCTGGTCGTCTTTCGTGAAACCGACTACAGAAGGAGTCAGGCGGCTGCCTTCCGGGTTCGTGATAACGGTGGGTTCGCCACCTTCCATTACTGCAACAACAGAGTTCGTAGTACCTAAGTCAATACCAATTACTTTAGACATGATGTATTCCTCCTTAAATTTTAAACTGAATTCATAAACACTTTATAAATCTTTGAACCTTTCGGTTCATAACTTAAACATTTTTACGTTGCCGGCGCCTGCTTTTTTGTCAGCACCGACATTCGGTTTTGTTAAACTTTTACTCGTTGCTGATGACGCGCACCTTGCTGTGACGCACCACTTTGTCGTGGAGCTGGTAACCTTTTTCAAAAACCATGTCAATGGTCTCGTCTTCCATCTCCGGGTTCTGCCCCCGCATCACCGCTTCGTGGAAATTGGGGTTAAACTTTTCGCCCTGGGCGGGAATCTCCTTTACACCCAAGTCTTCCAAAGTTTTTACGAACTGCTTCTGGATGCCGGCCATGCCATCCACCACGCTCTGTACGTCTGTCGCGTTTTCCGCCGCGGCTTCTGCCCGTTCAAAGTTATCCAGAATCTGTAAAAACTTGTTGACCACACTGATGGTCACATACGTAGCCAGCTCTTCCCGCTCCGCTGTGTTGCGGCGGCGGAAATTATCGAAATCCGCCTGGAGGCGCAGCAGCCGGTTTTTGGTTTCCGTCGCTTCTTCCTCTTTTGTTTTCAGCAGAGCCGCCGTGGCTGTCAGTTTAGCCTGTACATCTTCCAGCGTTTCTTCCGCTGCTTCCTCCGGCTTTGCTTCCTCCGGCTTTGCTTCCTCTGCAGCATTTCCGGCCATCCCTTCCCCGTTTCCGGATTCCGGGGCCGCCGCCTCTTCCGGCGCGCTTCCGGTTACGGTTTCCTCTTCGGTATGCGCATTTGCGTTCTGATTCGGATCAACCTCTTCCCGGATTTCTTCTTCACTCTTCCTCTTAAACAACACGGTTCCTCCTTTTGGATTTCTTGTCTGTCAATCTATATAAAATGATAATTTTCTTATTAAACGTTCTCCCACAATCCGTCCGCGCTTCCTGATTTATTTTTACAAATTCTCCGGAAGCAGGTGCAGTTGGGAAATCACTTCGGGTCTTTCAATATGGTTTCCAGATACTTGTGCAGATAATTCATCACCGCGATGACCTTGCGGTATTCCATCCGGGTAGGCCCCAGCACCGCCATAGTCCCTACGATTTGTCCGTTCAGCCGGTAGGTAGCCTGCACCATGCTGCAGTCCTTGATGCCGGTGAACTTGTTCTCGCTGCCGATGGTCACCTTCAGACCGGAATCATCCCCGGCGTTCAGAATATCCTTCACCACTTTTTCCTCTTCCAGGATACCCAACAGGTTTTTCACCCTGCCCACATCCTGGAATTCCGGCTGGTTCAGCAGCTGCTTGGCGCCGCCAAGGAACACTTTCTGCTCACTGTTCTTCGCGGCGATGTTGCTGATGGCTTTCTTCAGGGAAGCCAGCATCACTTCATCCTCAGATACGGCGGAGTACACTTCCTGCAACAGGTCGCCGGTAATTTCCGTGAGCCTTCTGCCTTCCAGCAGATTGCTCATCTTGCCGGACAGGTAATCCATTTCGGCGCTGCTCATCCCTGCCGGGATATCGATCAATCCGTTGTCCATGGCCCCGTCATCTGTGACGATGCACATGATCGCCTGGGTATCGCTCAGGGGTAAAAACTTCAGGTACTTGAACCGGGCCGTAGATTTTTTATTGGCCAGCACCAGCGAAACATTCTGGGTCATGCGGGACAAAATCTTGGCAGTGGATTTAAAAATGTCATCCATGTTACGGATGCGTTCTTTATACCAGCTGTTGATCAGCGCCCTGTCATTTTCCGTCAGCACGCCGGGTTCTTCCTTCATGGAATCCACCATGGAATCCACATACAGACGGTACGCCTGCGCAGAAGGAACACGTCCTGCCGAGGTATGAGGCTGCTCAAGGTAACCTAACAGTTCCAGATCGCTCATCTCGTTACGGATGGTGGCCGGACTCAATCCCAGATTATGTTTGCGGGCAATGGTTCGCGAACCCACCGGTTCCGCAGTTTCAATGTAGTCTTCGATGATGATCTGCAGGATTTTCCGTTTACGGTCGTTTAACATAATCCCACCTCATCTTTGTTCAGGAGGCTTTTGCTGCAGGCCTCCTTCGTGGTTCTGTTTTTTGTTAGCACTCACGTACGCAGAGTGCTAACATCTTTCACAATGTAAGAATAGCACCCTTTGCCAACAATGTCAATAGTCAAAAAGTAAAATTTTTATTTTTTCCGCACAATTCACACAAACTTCAAAATTAAAAAGAGCCGTTACACTCTTTTCAGTGAACGACTCCCGTTGGTTATGAAGTAAGAAAACACGAATCAATTCAAATATGCTGACCGATGCTGTTAAAACGCCGGCCGGGTAACTACTATCCGCCGAGTGGAAATGAAACTTGCAAAAGGTCGTGACACAATCAATCAACTGCATTAATGCTCCTCAACGTAGCTCATATAAATTTTTCAAACACGCGGTTACCGAACCGCATGCCATAAGTTGTCAGCCGCAGCTTTCCATCTTCGCACTCTGCCAGTTTTTTATCCAGCAGCGTTTGGATTTCCTTTCCATAATAGTTCATTATGTTTATATCAAACCGTTTTTCCATTTTGTTTATATCTGCGCCTTCCGTCATACGAAGACCCATGATCATCGCTTCGCTGATCTGGATTCTGCGGTCAAGGGGTTCCGTTTGCCACAGACCCCTGTACTCATTGACAGAAGAGTGTAAAAGGTCAGTTACTCCTTTCTTTTCCTTTTCTGCAGAAAGCATAGGAACAGAAGAAGTATCCTTCCCGTTCATTGTATTATCATCGTTTTGCGGTACAGGCCCTTCCTTCCTCCAGCCTTTTATATATTCCTGCACATCTGCCGTATTCGTCCGCCGTTCTTTTCCGTTAAAGGTACAGGCGCCCACCCCGAAGGCCGCGTAAGGTTCGTAATGCCAGTACACAATATTATGAAGAGACTCCTGGCCGGGTTTCGCGCAATTGGATATTTCATAGCGTCGCAGCCCTGCCTGCGCCAAAATCTCCGTGGTCATCTCATACATTAAGTAAGAAATGTCTTCATCCGGCAAAGTAACCCGTCCTGACGAAACCAACCGTTCCAGCGGCGTCCCTTCTTCCAGAATCAGGCAGTACGCAGAAATGTGCGACAGGTTCATCTGCAAAATCTGATTCATTGTGTCGCGGAAAGACTCCACCGTCTGGCAGGGAATGCCGGAGATCAGATCCGCGTTGACACGTTGGAAGCCTGCCAGCTTTGCTTCGTCAATCGCGCGCAACGCCTCTTCCGCCGTGTGGATCCGCCCCAGCGCCCGCAATTCGTTGTTCTGCAGAGACTGCACCCCTAAGCTGATGCGGTTAAAGCCAATTTCGCGCAATGCCTTCAGTTTTTCAGCGTCTACTGTTCCGGGATTGGCTTCAATGGTTGCTTCCGCCGGTTCCTTCCACCAGCCGTACTCTTTCAGGCAGGCAACAATATTTTGAATTTGTCCCACGGAAAGAACCGTCGGCGTCCCTCCCCCGAAATACACCGTCGCGTTTTCCGCAACAGGCAGCTCACGCTGTAAGGAACGAAGCTTAATTTCCCGGCACAGCGCTTCCACATATTGCTGTCGCACTGCTTCCGTGAACCCGGCATAGGACGGAAAATCACAATATAAACATTTTTGTAAACAAAAAGGGGTATGAACATATACCCCTTGGAATTGTTCCCACCGTTCCATCATATTGATCACTTACACTTTCACCACGCTGCCGGAGGAAAAAAGGCTCAGCCCATGCGCCGCGGCATACTGATCCACGCAGGCAGTGTCCTCCATCAGCATTGCAACTTTCCTGATTCAGAATGACCTACCAGCTGCATCAGGATTCATTTTTTAATAATAGAACTTTATTCCTTCTTCAAGGCATATAATAATTGGTCAGGAAATACGTTCTTTCCCAATCAACAATTTGCGCGAAAAAAAATATTAAAACTCAATTTAATTATACCATATATCAGTATAAACGTAATCAATAATCAATCATTTACAGATTCACCTCGCCACGCCACTACTTATGCAGGTTTCTGAAGTTTTACATTTTTTATCCAATTTCACGGCAACTTGCCGGGCTGACATTGCATCCGGTCAGTTTAGTGACCGGAAAATTTTTGTCAGGCCAGTGATGGCGCAGGTTTAGAGCCTGCTCTCTGTTATAAATATAGACAGACTATTTGTTTGTCTCTTTGTAACTTAACCTGCCAGCATTCTATTGTTTGTTCGGGAGAGCTGCCATTACGCCGACCCGGAAAATCCGGCCAAAAGAGATAACACAAAAATCACCGGACGCTTTTACACGCCCGGTGGCTTTTGACCGCAACTCCTTACTTTACGACTCTTGCTGTACAAACAATTCCATTTCCTGCTGCAGCAGGCGAAACACATTGGCAACTAAATACCCATCGGCGACCGCATGATTCAGGCGTACGGTCACCGGCATTAACAGCCTCCCGTTTTCCCTGCGATATTTTCCCCAGTTGACAATAGGCGCGAAGAACAAATACCCGTCCGGCAATTCAACATGCAGCGAATCATACGAAAGCCACGGAATACAGGAAGCATCAAACCAGTTCGGATGATGTTCCAAATCCAGTCCATAGTCCCTTGTCTTCTTTGCCTGTTCCACATCCTGAAGCGCATTGGAATAAAACGCCGCGTAATCCGCACAGTATTCTGTGTAAACCAGCGTGAAGGTTTCCGTATCGTCATGGAAAACATACTGCGTTGGATTGATTACCTCATAGCAGACCAGTTCTTCTGTCTGCCAGAGATAACCCATTCTGTAATCCTCTCTCGAGTTCATCACTTTTGTGAGGATGTAAAGGAAATTGATATAAAATTTAGTCTTCGTTTTTTGGGAATACTCCACGAGATCGGTGACATCAATCCGGGCTGTCATCGATGTAGAACATTTGCAGTCTTCGGAAAAATGACGAAAAACGCCTTTCCGGTAATACGATTCCCTGTCTATAATCCTGTAGTCCATGTTACCATTCTTTCCTGTTCTTCTTGCTGTTACAAGATTATTATACCAAAAAAAGACCGGTACCTGAAATACCGGCCTTGTTTAATGAAACTAACTAAACTGTCATGTCAGTCTTTCACATACGTGCAGACCTTGCCCGGATTCAAAAGCCCTTTCGGATCGAATACCGCCTTGATGCCCTGCATCAGCTGCATCACATCACTGCCTACATAGTCCTCCAGACGCCGGACGGAAACCGCTCCGATACCGTGTTCTCCGGAGATCAGGGCGTTCATTCCCTTGCCTTTCGCATAAATCAGATCCAGGAACTTATCCGACCGGGCGCGGAACTCCTGTTCCTCCATGCCATTAGCACAGAGTTTGATATGGATGTTGCCGTCTCCGGCGTGTCCGTAGGTATTAATATCCAGACCTACCTCATCTGCCAGGCTCTGCGCATATTCCACAATCTCCGCGATGTAGCTGATGGGAACCACGATGTCGCATTCCTCCACCTTGTCATAGGTTTCGAGGATAGCCTCCGGCACGGCCCTGCGCATATCCCAGGCCGCTTTCATCGCATTGGCATTATCAAATACGAGCACATCCAGGGCGCCGCCTTCCAGCATGACTTCAGCAGCCGCCTCCATGGTCTCTTCCATTTCCTCTTCCCGGCGACAATCAAAGGTAGTGAGAAGATATGCTCCCACGTTTGTCCCCTCACTCACGGCAGGATATACCACCTTTTCCGTGAATTTCTCCGCCCGTTCTACATTGGAACGGGGCATAAATTCCAGAGACTGGGGATCCAGCCCGGAATGCTTGACCACAGGCACGCAACGGATACAGGCCTCCAAATCCTCAAACATTCCCAGAAGGGAAACCTGGAATTTTGGCTGGGGGATGAGTTTTAGTCCAATTTCCGTGATGATTCCCAGAGTCCCCTCAGAACCAATCAGCAGATGCAGGAGGGAATACCCGGAACTGTTTTTGCTGGGTTCACCGCCCAGCTTCACCACACGGCCGTCGGGAAGCACCACCGTCATGGTGCGGACATATTCACGGGTGCAGCCGTATTTCACGGCACGCATCCCACCGGCGTTGGTGGCCACGTTTCCACCCACCGCAGCAAACCGTTGGCCGGGGTCAGGCGGATAGAACACGCCGCGTTCCGTGCAGGCGGCAGTCAGGTCAGCCAACAGGACGCCGGCTTCAATGTGAACAAGGCCATTGTCCAAATCCCAGCGCAGAATATGATTCATCTTAGTCGTATCAATGACCACACCGCCGCAGATGGGCGCACATCCGCCGCTGAGCCCGGTTCCGGCCCCGCGGGGAATGATGGGGATGTTATTCTCGTACAGAATTTTGCAGGCTTTTGAAACCTCTTCTGTCGACCGCGCCATCACTACAGCCTCCGGCATACGGAAACCGGCGGACACCATCTCATCGTGGGCATAGTCTTCGCTGATCTGGTCCCCGGTCAGAACGCTTTCGGGGAGCGCGGCGGTAAGTTGTGCAAGTACTTCAGGGGTCAGGGATTGAAAAGACATAATATCCTCCTTTTAATCAAAGAATTATTATCTTCGCGTAAAGATGTAATACTATATTTTTGCTCAAATTTCATAGTAATTTCCATCTTAAAATCATTTTTATTTTATCACACTCTAATTCTATTACGCAACAACCTTCTGAAAATATATAAAATTTAACGCAAGTTACTCCTCTACGCTATTCTTCCTTTTTCCCCAGCTTATTCAACGAGATATGAAGATTGATTGCCGCGCAGGAAAGCGCGGTCAACGCGAGCCAAAGAACGAACAGGTCTACGATAACCCTCTTATCTTTTATATCATATTTCTTGCTCTGCTTATCCATTCCCTTACTCCCCTTTCTGCAGAACTGCTGCATCTTATTTCGTTCTTAGCAACTGTCCCGTCTACCTTCATTATAAAAAACAACCGCAGAAAATAACTCCACGGCTGTTTCGCTCACTATGAATGATGACTCCTGAAATATATCGGATAAAACAATCCACGTTAATCCGCGTTATTTCCAATCGTCAAACGCATACATGCAATCATTTCTCATATAGCATTCGAAAATGCCTCCGGAGACTTTTTTCAGGTTTTCGCCATCCAGTTCGAAATCAGCCAGTTCCGCCATGTAGGTTTCGGCCTCTTCTTTCGTCAGCTCGATGCCGCCGGTCTTCGCCAACACGATCAGTTCATCGGCATCCTTGCACTGCAGGGCTTTTATGACCATTTCTTTTGTCAGTTCATTTCTGTTGATTGGCATAACAACTACCACCTTTCACATAACAATATCCAAAGCGCCTTTATTATACATTTTAAACGAAAAACGAAATGGAAGCAACCTCTGTTTTTATTGAAAAGCCATTGCTATCATCCTTTTCGCTTCTTGTCTTTATATAATGATTCAGTTTGCCTGCATTATCATATTGAAGCATCTGAATAAAGAATTACTTTAATTGCTTTTTAATCTCCTCCACTATGGTTATGTCAGCCGGAAGCCATTCAACATCAAAGAGTGTATCTTTTGTAAGCCACCGGGCTTCTTCCGCTTCCAACAATTTCAGTTCACCTTCCGCAACCTCACACCAAAAACAATCCATGGACAAATGGAATGCAGGATAATCATATTCAATTGTGGTGATCAAATCTCCTACTGTAATCTTTGTTTCCAGTTCTTCCCAGATTTCCCTGACAAGCGCCTGCTGCGGAGTTTCTCCTTCTTCGATCTTTCCGCCGGGAAATTCCCACTGGCCTTTAAAATCGCCATAGCCCCTTGCCGTAGCAAATATTTTCTTCTTTTCACAAATAGAATCGCATATTACTGCAGCAACAACTCTTATTGTTTTCATGTGTGTTTTCTTATATAAACAAGACAGATTCATCCAGATTGACGCTGATGGATTTTTAATAATTATATCATTAAAAACTTTGCGAAGTAAAACTGCAGCTGCATTTTTCAGCGCGTCTTTTCAGAAACAAACGGCTTTGCGGGTCTTCCTTTACGCATAATGAAAAACCGGTACACAAAGTAACTTTTCTTTGCATCCTGAGCCAACCTCGCAATATAATCCGTTTTGGGTTTCATGGCTTCTGTATAGGAATTTCCGTTCAGCAGCGATTCGGACAACAGTCGCGCCGACGTTACTGCCAGTTCGATTCCTGCCCCGGAGGATGCTGCAATCAGACCGGCAGCATCTCCCACAAAACAGGTTTGCCTGCCGTATTCCAACAACGTGTCGTCTCCCGTGGGGATAGCTGCTCCGCGCACACAACGCGGTTCTTCTATCTGCAGACCCCGGCAAAGTGAATTCATCCCTTCCCGGCAAATTTCCGCATTGCCGGGATAACTGCCGCAGCCAACAACGGCATCCTCTCCCCGTGGAATATACCAGCTGTATCCCACCTCCCGGGAAAGATATTCAAATACTCCGTCCCGACTCATCAGCGGAACCACTCCTTCCAGCGTAATCCCAACCCGCTGGTTTCTTCCGGTAAGCAGGCGGCGTACTGCCGACATGGCTCCGTCCGCTCCAATGATGCGGCCAAATTCAACTTCGAACGTCTCCCCGGTGCGAAGATCGGCACATATGGCAACGCCGGCGCTGTCATCGATCTCGCGTACCGTCGTCCGGTCCTGCAGCATTCCGCCCGATTGCAGATACCGTTCCAGGCAGTAATCGTCCAGACGTTTGCGGGGTAAGGCGTAATAAACATCCGACTCTATGAGTATTTCAAGCCCTGCATACCGGTCCCATACTTTTTCGATATGCATAGGCCGCAATGTATCCATGCAGCCTTCGCCAAACACCTCCGCAACCTGCGTAAGCGCCCTTTTATTCATGATACCGCCGCAGAGCTTTTCCTTAGTCTTCGCGTCCAGCAGTTCAAGGGCCAGCACATCAGCGCCGGCCTTTTTCAGCAAAAATCCTGCGACAGAACCGGCAAGCCCGGCCCCGACAATCAAAAAATCAACACGAATTCGTTTCATAACCAGCCCCCACATAGTTGAGTCCTGCATAACGTTTCAACATGCACGACAAATATGAACAAAACAGCCGCAGAAAAGTCCACGGCTGTTGCAAAGTGTCATTGACAGCTTTTGTTTTGGCAATCTGTCATTGACAGTTCGCCGTTTTTCACTTTTTGCAAATCGGGACTTGTATGACTTAACCAGAGGGTACTTTACCTAATCCCTGCAAGGACAAGTATCGACCCCGCAATCATCCAGACAATTCCAGCAGCCACCGCCGGCAACCTTCTTCAGCACTTTATCGTCCAGCTCAACGTCGGTCAACTCCGCCAGATATGCTTCTGCCTCAGCTTTGGTAACCTCAATGCCTTCAGCCTTTGCCAGCGCTATTAACTCTTCCGCTGTTTTGCACTGCATAGCCTTTTCCAACATTTCTTTTGTGATTTCATTTTTGTTGATTGCCATATCATCTTACCTCTCAATCCGTCAGCATCCCTTGAAATTTTCCCAGCCTACGGTACCACAGACATGATGTCCGCACTGGCCTTCCGTCGGGCAGTTATCCCAGCAGACGCCACCGGCAACCTTCTGCAGCATATCCTTATCCAATTCGACGTCAGCCAATTCCGCCATGTAGGCTTCTCCTTCCTCTTTCGTCAATTCGATTCCGTCAGCCTTGGCTAACGCAATCAATTCGTCTGCAGTCTTACATTGCAAAGCTTTTAAAAACATTTCTTTTGTGATTACATCCTTGTTGATTGGCATAGTAAAATCCCTCCCAAACCACAAAACTATGAAACCCTTTATTATATATACAAAACTGATACGTTAAAATTGACACTTAAAGAATTACTTTTTTATTTCTTTTTCTCCATGCTTAAAATCGCCATGAACGCTTCCTGAGGCAGCTCTACCGTGCCCACCTGCTTCATGCGTTTTTTACCGGCTTTCTGTTTTTCCAGCAGCTTGCGTTTCCGGGTGATATCGCCGCCATAGCATTTAGCCAGCACGTCTTTGCGCAGCGCCGCCACATCTTCCCGGGCGATGACCTTATTGCCGATAGCCGCCTGTACGGGAATGGCGAACTGCTGACGGGGGATCAGGCTCCGCAGCCGTTCCACCAGCCGCCGGCCCTGTACCTGGGCATTCTCCCGGTGCACAATGGCCGATAACGCGTCAACCTGGTCGCCGTTCAGCAAAATATCTACTTTCACCAGATCGCTGGGCTTATAGCCGGCCAATTCGTAATCCAGGGAAGCATAACCCCGGCTGCAGCTTTTCAGGCGGTCAAAATAATCGTAAATAATTTCGGACAGGGGCAGTGAATAATGAATCATGACGCGATCTTCGTCCAGATAGGTCATGTTCTGGTATTCGCCCCGTTTTTCCTGTGACAGTTCCATTACAGCGCCAACGTAATCTTTTGGAACGATGATCGTCGCTGTAACGTAGGGCTCTGCAACCTCTGCAATCACAGTCGGATCCGGAAATGCAGAGGGATTATCCACCAGCTCGATGTCCCCGTTGGTTTTATTAATCTGATACACAACGTTAGGCGCCGTAGTGATCAGGTCCAGTTTGTATTCCCGTTCCAGTCGTTCCTTGATGACATCCATGTGAAGCAGGCCCAGAAATCCGCAGCGGAAACCAAAGCCCAGCGCAGTAGACGTTTCCGGCTCAAACAGCAGTGACGCGTCATTCAAATGCAGCTTTTCCAAAGCATCCCGCAAATTGTCATAATCCGTATTTTCCACCGGATACAATCCACAGAACACCATCGGCGTAGCTTTCCGGTAACCGGGCAGCGGTTCCCCGGCCGGATGGTTGGCATCCGTTACCGTGTCGCCTACCCGGGCCTCGCCTACCGTTTTAATGGCGGCCGCCAGAAAACCTACCTCACCGGCCCGCAGCACATCCACGTTCACCGGTGCCGGTTTAAACACGCCTACTTCCGTTACTTCGTAGGTGGCACCGGTAGCCATCATCTCAATTTTCATGCCTTTTCGGATCGTTCCGTCGTAGACACGCAAATATAAAAGCACGCCTTTGTAGGAATCAAATTTGGAATCAAACACCAAGGCTTTTAACGGTTTGTCGTCATCACACTCCGGAGCAGGAATCCGCTGGACGATAGCTTCCAGTATTTCATCTACGCCTTCCCCGGTCTTAGCGCTGCACAGCACCGCCTCGCTGGCGTCAATGCCGATAACGTCCTCTATTTCTTTCCGGACCTTATCCGGGTCGGCGCTGGGCAGATCAATCTTATTGATGACCGGAATGATCTCCAGATTATTATCTAACGCCAGGTACGTATTGGCCAGCGTCTGGGCCTCAATGCCCTGACTGGCGTCGATGACCAGCAACGCCCCTTCACAGGCTGCCAGCGCACGGGACACTTCATAATTGAAATCAACATGACCGGGGGTATCAATAAAATTCAGCATATAGTCTTCGCCATTTTTGGCACGATAGATGCTCTGCACCGCCTGGTCCTTGATTGTAATGCCCCGTTCCTTTTCCAGGTCCATGGAGTCCAGGATCTGTTCTTCCATTTCCCGTTTGGACAGGGTACCGGTCATCTCAATGAGCCGGTCGGCCAGCGTGGATTTGCCATGATCGATATGGGCAATAATTGAAAAGTTGCGAATGTGGTCTTTTTGCATGTATTTTTTACGGCTTACGCCGTTCCTTTCTATAATCTGAATTAGTATTTCTTAGTTATTATATACGATATTCATTTTTTGTAAAAGAATTATTTCCGTAATTATAAAATCATCTTGCATAAACTAAACTCACGTGGTAAAATACTATGGTAAAAGTTAAAGTAGGAGGTGAATCCATTGCCTAACATTAAATCTTCTATCCGCAGCGTAAAGACCGACGCAGAACGTCGCGCCAAGAACGCAGCTGAAAAGAGCGCAGTTCGTACTGCTGCTAAGAAAGTAGAAGCACAGGTTGCCGAAGGAAATAAAGCGGAAGCCGAAGTTACTTTAAAGAAAGCTTCCAGCTTGCTGGATAAAGCGGCACAGAGCGGTGTTATTTCCAAAAATGCCGCCGCCCGCAAAAAATCTAAACTGGCCAAAAAAGTAAACGCCGCTGAATAACAGCACAAAAAAATTACCTGCTTACTGAGTAAGCAGGTTTTTTTGTTGCCTGAATCGATGCAAATTTACTTCTTCGCCTCTTCCGACTTATTGTTTGCCATGATCCGCTGCAGTTCCTGCATGAAGTTCTGCACATCTGCAAACTGCCGATACACAGAAGCAAAACGGACATAAGCGATTTGATCCGTCTTTTCCAGATGCTCCATTACCAGCTCTCCGATTTCCCGGCTGGTCACTTCCGATTCCCCTTTCAGGCGCAGCTCCCGTTCGATTTCATGGGCCATATCCTGAATGGTTTCCACAGATACGGGACGTTTCTCAAACGCTTTCAGCAAACCGTTAAACAATTTCGAGCTGTCAAAGAGTTCCCGTCTTCCGTCCTTTTTGTTGACCACCAGCGGCGTTTCTTCATACTTCTCGTATGTAGTAAAACGCCTGTTGCATTGGGGGCATTCCCTGCGGCGACGAATCGATGCGCCATTTTCAACGGAACGGGAATCAACGACGCGACTGTCTTCAAACGAGCAAAACGGGCATCTCATAAGTACACATTCCTTTCATCCACAGAAAACAACAGAACAACGTCAGTAACAGATATAACAAAGCGGCAGTTTCTCACTGCCGCATCGTTTTATGAAATCAATCAGCGACTCTGCATCCAGGGTGGGATATCATTTCCGGGATCTTTGGGAAATCCAGTAATAATACTGCCGTGGGACGGTTCCTCTTTTGCCGGAGTATCAGCAACAGCCTGTTGTTTAGGAGGATTCGCTTTAACTTCCGTTGCACCGCCGCGCTGACGAGGAGTGTTCCATCCGGGAGTCTTAATTGTAGACTGTCCGGTTTTTTCCGGATATAAAGCCGGATTCTTTCCGTTAAAGCCGGTTGCGATAACGGTCACGCGGATCTCATCATCCAGTTTTTCGTCGATAACCGCGCCAAAGATAATATTGGCATCCGGATCCACGGCTTCTGTAATGATGTTGGAAGCTTCCGTAACATCAAACAGAGACAGGTCCTTACCGCCGGTAATATTGAACAGTACACCCCTTGCGCCTTCAATGGAGGCTTCCAGTAACGGGCTCTTAATCGCCGCTTCCGCTGCAGCCACTGCACCGTTGTCGCCTGTGGCGGTACCAATACCCATCAATGCGGAACCTGCGTTGGACATAATCGTCTTAACATCCGCAAAGTCGGCGTTGATCAGACCGGGCACGGAAATTAAATCGGAAATGCCCTGAACGCCCTGACGCAATACATCATCCGCAATACGGAACGCATCTATCATACTGGTCCTGCGATCAATCACCTGTAACAGACGGTCATTGGGAATGGTGATCAGTGTATCAACGCGTTCCTTTAACGTAACGATACCGGCTTCCGCCTGATTCATCCGGCGCTTGCCTTCAAAAGAAAACGGTTTGGTAACTACACCAACAGTCAGCGCGCCGGCCTCCCGGGCACATTCTGCAACGATGGGAGCTGCACCGGTTCCTGTACCGCCGCCCATGCCTGCGGTTACAAAGACCATATCGGCGCCCCGCAGCTGCTCGATTATAATTTCTCTGGATTCTTCCGCCGCTTTCTGTCCAATCTCGGGATTGGCGCCGGCGCCTAATCCTTTGGTCAGTTTTTCACCAATCTGAATGCGGTTCTGCGCTTTGGAAAGCAACAGCGCCTGCGCATCACAGTTCACCGAAATAAAATCCACGCCCTGCAATCCGGCAACGATCATGCGGTTTACGGCATTGTTGCCGCCCCCGCCTACACCAACAACTTTAATCTTTGCCAACGTCTCAGGAACAATTCCGGAACTATCCGGACTATTCAAAATATCTTCAAACATATTCGGTTTCCCCCTGCTTCATAATACTACCTATTGTTATTATAACATTCTATACAAAAATAAAAAAGTACATTCAGACACATTAACAAAAAAATTCACAATTATTTCTTCAGATACAGCCGCCGGATAATAGCCAGATTATTAAAGATACGCATGCCCAATACCAGGATGACAACCATATAAAAATCGATATCCATCATGATGCCCGCATAGCAGAAAAAAACAGACAACATAATATTAACAAGAAAGCCTGACAGGAACACCACGTTATCGTAGTCTCCCTCCATCGCCGCGCGTAATCCCCCGAAGGCGGTATCCAGACCCGCCATCAGCGCCACAGAAAAATACGGTGCATACACTTTAGGCACAAACCCCGGAGTCAGAATGCCGCCTATAATACCGAAGACCAGACCGATTATTGCATAGATCATTGGGCGCCACCTCCGGCATTATTCCGCCGGTCTGCCGGCTGTTCCTTACCTGCATCCGCAGTTACTTTGTTATCCTTTGCTTGCGCATTTCCGGCAGTTTCCTTTTTATTTTCAGCAGCCTGCACGGTTTCTTTATTATCTTCTTTCTTCTCTTCTTCGGTTACCATTTTTGCGAACTCAAAAGTTCGTTTTCCCTGAAAAGCAGGGATCCTGACTTTATCCGACTGTACAATATCGGCCTTAATACCCCAGAATTTAAAGTTTTCAATGACGCCGCCCCGGAGCTTCAGGGAACTCTCCAGCGTCTTGGGATTCCCGATCGCTGAAATCACAAAAGGCGCTGCCAGCCTTCTTTCATTCACAAGGACCGTAGGACCGACACAGCGGATTTCACTGGAGCCGATCAGTCGCTGGCCATTCAGGGAAATTGCCTCCGCGCCGGCAGAACGCAGTTCATTGACTACGCGCAGCAGATCATCGTCGTGTATGATGTAAAGATTTTTGTTCTCCCCAGCCTTGGCAGCCTGTTTGCTGTCATCAAGGGTAAAAACAATCCCCTTCCCTTCCATTTCGGTTTCACCGGCCCGGGCCTTCAGTTCGTCCATTTCCTTTTTTGCCGCACCCGAGATACGGCCTGCCCGGTACTCATCCAGTTCTTTGACCAGCTTGTCCCGGTCTTCCTGTACCTCTTTCAGCCGAACCGTCAGATCTTCTGCACGCTGCACTGCCAGGTTCTGGTACTGGTTATGAGACTTCAGCTGCATCGTGATCATAAATCCCAAAATAATACATACCAGAAAAATTAATATTCTGGTATGTTTATTGATTGCTGTTATCATCCGTAATATCCTCTTTTCTGCAAGCCTGTGCAGACGCCAGGCATTATTGCAGTTTACTTCTGCTATATTATACTACAAACCTGTCAACATTTACAGTATTTTTCTTTACCGTTCCGGATTTTTCAAACGGACGAAAGGCTTGGTGTATTGCAAATCCATATATTCAACCTGCACTTTTTTCCCTTTTATCTCGTTAAATACTGTCATAAACAGTTCCGCTTTCCCGGCCAGTTCGTTCACAGGCCCTAAAATCACCGGAAAGCCATACCGCATATGGATAATCAGTTTGTGTTCCGCATCTACGCTCAGGTCTGCAATCTGTTCTTTTGCGTCCGGCTTCAGTTTATCCAAAAACTGCAACACTTCCCGGATCGTATCATTCTGCAGCGTATCCCCAATAAAGGCATTGCCACAGGCAACACCGGCCAGGCGGGGAATCGACGCATCCCTGATTCCATCTGTCATATCCATGACCAGCGCCGTCTTATCCACTTTGGCATAGTTACCGTAATCCGTTACCACGTATAGAACGGGCTGGCGCTCTTTGATATAAACATTCAGGGTGGAAGGAAAATCATAATGCGCTTCTGCGCTCTCTACTCTGACATCCCCCTGCAGTGCCGTTACAATTTTACTCTTTGACACCCGAAACAAATTAACCGGCTCCCCGGATCCTGCCATCTGCAGGATTTTTCCCCGGGTAAACTGTTTGCTTCCATGAATCACAATATCGCCAAATGCAAAGTCAGGCCGGTGTATATGATTCCAGCCTGCCACTGCAGCAACCGCAAAAATAAGGAGCCCCAAAAGCCATATTATATTGTCCAGCCGTCTGCGGCGGCGGTCTTCCTGCAATTTTTCATGAGAAGAACTCATTTGACCAACATTTCCTTATAAATGCGCGGTTTCCAATATCATTTCACACAACTCGCCAAAGTCCGTGCCATCCGCCCTTGCCGCATCCGGTACCAGACTGGTCGGTGTCATACCGGGAACTGTATTCATCTCCAGCACATAACAGTTTCCATCCTTGTCGATCATACAGTCTGTACGGGCTACGCCGGAACAGCCCAGTACCTCATAAGCATTGACAGAAATGTCTTTCAGCTTTTGTATTATTTCTTCCGGCAACGGCGCCGGTACAAGATGTTCCACGCCGCCCACCGAATACTTGGCATTGAAATCGTACCACTCGGCATGAGGATGAATCAGCACAACCGGCCAGACTTTAACCGTTCCGTCTTTCCGGCGGATCATGCACACAGAGGTTTCCTGTCCCGCAATATACTGCTCCACCAGCACTTCTTCATCATACCGGAACGCTTCATCCAAAGCTTTTTGAAGTCCGGAAACGTCTTTTTCAATGGTAACCCCCAGAGAACTGCCCTGGGATACCGGTTTAACAACAACAGGCAGAGAGAACTTGTCCGTGATTGCCTTGATCATATCCTGCTTTCCGCGGTTCCTCCGATGCAGGAAAATATAATCCGGAGTAGGAATACCGCTGCCAAGGAATACCCGTTTAGCAGCCAGCTTATTCATGCTGAGGGAACTGGCCAGCACTCCGGAGCCTGTATAGGGAATCCCCATCATCTCCAGCGCGCTCTGCAGTCTTCCGTCCTCGCCATATAAACCGTGTACGGCAATTACCACCACGTCAGCACCGCTTTCCTTTACCTGCTCGAAAAAATTATGCGGTACCAGCCGAATCTCCTTTACCTGATACCCTTTGCCGCGTAATGCTTCTGCCATAGCATGCCCCGTGGACAGTGATATCTGCTCTTCCGCTGAAGGCCCGCCCATAACGACGGCTACCGTAATGTCTTTATCCATAGTATTTCCCCATTCTATTTTTCAATTTGCCGAAATTCTTTTACCAGTTCTTCCCCAATCCGGAACACATCGCCGGCCCCCATGGTAATAACCAGGTCGCCCGGTTTGCAGTTTTTGAACAGATACTCTTCCAGCCGTGCAAAACTGTCAATATACGTTACATCTTTCCCGGTCGTGACCTTGATCGATTCCGCAAGATTTTTCCCGCTGACACCGGGTATCGGATCCTCGCCGGCAGAATAAATGTGCGTAAGGATCAACTTGTCACAGTTACCGAAGCATTTACAGAATTCTTCATACAGCAGTTTCGTGCGGGTGTACCTGTGGGGCTGGAATACACATACGATCCGTTTGGCCCCGGTTTCCTTCGCAGCCTGCAGCGTGGCGCCGATTTCCGTAGGGTGATGTGCGTAATCGTCAACAACCCATATTCCGTTTTCTTTCCCTTTGGTTTCAAAGCGACGCTTGGCTCCGGAAAATTTCGCCAGCGCACCTACAATCGTTTCCGGGGAAATCCCCATCAGCACAGAGGCCGCAAATGCCCCCAGCGAATTTAACACATTATGCCGGCCGGGCACAATGAGATGCACGGACGCCAGCTTTTTGCCCTTATTATACACGTCATAGTTTGTACCTTCTACGCTGTAACAGATATCTTTCGCATAATAATCGCAATCTTCCGTCAGTCCGTAGGTAACATAATCGTGCTCCGTTTCTTCCGACAGGCGGCGCACCTTTGCGTTATCCAGGCACAACACGGCAGTGCCGCCTTCTTTCATATGAGAAAGATATTCTTTGAAGGCCTGATAAATGTTTTCTTCCGTCCCGTAGTGGTCCAGATGATCGTCTTCAATATTGGTAATGACAGGAATAAAAGGTAAAAATTTTAAGAAAGAGCCATCGCTTTCATCCGCTTCCGCCACGACCCATTCGCTTTCCCCATTGCGCGCATTACCGCCCAATGCCGCAACATCGCCGCCGATCACGACCGTGGGATCAATACCGGCTTCCGCTGCAATTACACCGATCATAGCGCTGGTCGTCGTCTTGCCATGCGCCCCTGCCACAGCAACCCCTTTCGTTCCGGTTCCGTTCAAAAGCGCCATCAGCACATCACTGCGATGCAAAACAGGAATATTCTTTGCACGGGCCGCCACCAGTTCCGGATTCGTCTTCGGAATCGCCGTGGAAACAACGACCGCTTCCGCCCCTTCTATCTGGCATTCGTCATGCCCCATATAAACCAAAGCGCCTGCCTCTGCCAGTTCATACGCCATATGGCCGGCCTGCAGGTCAGAGCCTGTCACATCAAAGCCTCGTTTCACCAGCACATAGGCTAATGCGCTCATCCCAGCTCCTCCGATACCGATAAAGTGGATATGTCTGTACTTGTCCAACATCTGCTTTACCTCCGCCTTCATTTTGGAACCGCCAATTAGTTCTCTGTGCGTAATCAGCGTTTCTTTGTATTAATCAAAGCAACTGCCTGTTTTGCAATATCCACGGCAGCTTCAGGCCGTCCGGCCCTGCCTGCGGCAAGCCTCATCTGCCGTAATTCTTCGTCGTGTTGCAGAAGCCGTTCCACTTTTTCCTGCAGTATATCCCCGTTCAGTTCCCTGTCCAAAATCACCAGCGCCGCACCGGCTGCTTCTAATGCCCTGGCATTGAACTCCTGGTGGTTGGCCGTTGCATACGGAAAGGGAACCAGGATAGAAGGGATGCCCCGGGCAGTCAGTTCTGCCAATCCGATCGCCCCGGCCCGAAACACCGCCAGATCAGCCGCCGCCAGCGCCATCGGCATATCGTATAAATAGGGAGAAACGCGAATATTCGATTGGAACCCACCGGCTTCCTCAATTTGCTTTTTATATGCTTCGTAATGATTTTTCCCGGTGGCATGCAGAACCTGCACATCGTCTCTGCCGGACAGTTCCTTTTCCAACTGAAACGCTGCTTTGTTTAAAGACGCAGCACCCAGGCTCCCGCCGGTAATCAGGATGGTCTTTTTTTGGACATCCAGCTGGAAAAACCGCAATGCTTCCCAGCGTGTATGGCTTAAAATCTCCTCCCGAATCGGATTTCCCGTAAAAATCTTCTGCGCTTTTCCTTTAAAATACTTGTCCGCTTCCTTATATCCGAGAAAAATCGTTTTTACAAAATACGATAAAATCTTGTTGGTCACACCCGGCAGTGCATTTTGTTCCTGCACACAGGTCGGAATCCCCTTCATCGCCGCCAGGAATACGATTGGACCGCAAACATAGCCGCCGGTACCGATAACCAGGTCCGGCTTATGCGTATCCAAAAGCTTTTTTGCATCCCCCAGCCCGGTGAACAGCTTATAAACCGAACGGAACGTATCCGCGCTCAGGCTGCGTTTAAAACCCTGCACATCAATAAAATCAATGGGATAACCCGCACGGGGCACCAGATCCTTTTCCAATCCGTGGGTCGTGCCAACAAAACGTATTTCCGCGTCCGGATACAGTTTTTTTATAGTATCCGCAATGGTAAGCGCCGGATAGATGTGTCCACCGGTGCCACCGCCGGATACGATGATCTTCATCTGACAGTTGTCTCCATTCTGCTGCCTGTAAAGGCAGTCTGTATTGTTTAAGGCAACACTGATGACCATGCCTGCAAGCCGTCCGGTTTATTCCTGTACGGCTCATTTGGAATAAGAACAGTCAGTCAGCGCTTTTCTTTAAATCTGTTACCAGCTTTTTAAAATAGCGTCCCCGTTCGCCCATATCATGGAACATATCGAAAGAGGAACAGGCCGGCGACAACAGCACCACCTGGGGCGTTTTGGCATGAGCATACGCCGCATCGACAGCATCTTTAAACGTGTCCACTACCATGATGTTTTCTACACCAGCTGCCATTGCTGCCTGATAAAAGCGTTCCTTTGCCTCGCCCAGTAAAATCAACAGGTCTGTCTTTTCCCGGATCAGATACATCATGGGGCCCAACGGGGTCATTTTATCATGCCCTCCGGCCAACAGAATGATGTGTCCGCTGGGGAACGCTTCCAACGCCTTGATTACGGAATCTGTATTGGTCGCCTTGGAATCATTGTAATACGGAACGCCATGAATCGTCGTCACATACTCGATACGATGTTCTACGCCCTTAAATCCCAGCAACGTCTCCCGCATTTTTTCCGGGGTCACTCCGGCAAAAAAGCCGCAGGCAATTGCCGCCAGCACATTTTCTTCATTGTGGGCGCCAAAAATTCGCAGTTCATCCTTGTGGCAGATTTCTTTCACAGCATTTTTCCAATTAATGAAAAAACTGCCGTCTTTCATATAAACGCCTTCCGGTAAAACCGCCTTACGGCTGAAATAACATAACGTACCTTTCGAATACTTCCCCCATGTACGGACTTCCGGATCGTCATAGTTCAAAATCGTAATCTGTTTTGCAGTCTGGTTGGCAAAGATATTCCGTTTGCAACGGGCATATTCCTCCATGGTCTTATGACGTTCCATATGATCCGGCGTCAGATTGAGGATTGCCGCCACATCCGGGCGAAAATCTTTAATGCCTTCCAACTGATAGCTGGAAACTTCCGCCGCAACCCAGCTGTTCTCATCCAGTCCTTTTACTTCTCTGGAAAGGGCCAGGCCGATATTCCCGCCAACCGCAGTTTTCACCGGCAGCGTCTTCAGCATTTCACCAACCAGCGTCGTGGTTGTGGTTTTCCCGTTGGTTCCTGTTATGGCAACCATATGCCCTGTATAATTACGCCAGGCCGATTCGATTTCCGCAATTACCTCGATACCGTTTTCCCTTGCTTTCTGCAAAACGGAAAGATTATATGGGACTGCCGGCGATAAAATGATCTGCTGCACCTGTTGAAGGATTTCTTCGATATTGCCGCTGACAAATCCGCCGCCCTTCCGCGCCAGCATCTCCGTCAGTTCGGGTTCCAGGTCCTTCGGCATATCGTCATACAGGAAAACAGTCTTCCCCTGATCCGCCAGTTCCATAGCCGCACCTTTTCCGCTGATGCCGGCGCCAAATACCATTACTTTTTCTATTCCGGACATATTACATGCCACCCTTTCCCAAGAACCATAACCCTATGCCGGCCAGACAGAAAACACAGCTGACCAGGGTAAATACCGCCACGACTTTCGTTTCTTTCCAGCCGCCCAGTTCAAAATGATGATGGATCGGCGTCATCTGGAAAACTCTTCTTCCTCCGGTATGCTTGAAATATGCAACCTGGATTATCACTGACAGCGCTTCACAGACATATAAGCCGCCTATGATAACCAACAGAATCTCTGTATGAGTCAGCAATGCCAATGCCGCCACTGCACCGCCTAATGCCAGGGATCCGGTATCCCCCATAAACACTTTGGCAGGATGATGGTTCCACACGAGAAAGCCCAGACAGCTACCCAAAACGGCTGCCGCAAACAGACATAGATCCCCTTCGCCTGCCTGCCAGGCTATATACGAATATGTCAGCATAACCGGTATGCTGACACTGGAAACCAGTCCGTCCAATCCGTCCGTCAGATTTACCGCATTTGTGGTTCCTACCAGAAGCAACAGTACAAGTACGTAATACAGCCAGCCCGTATGAATCGTAACAGCGGTTCCCGGAATCCATAAATCCGTTCCGGACGCTCCCGCATGCTGCTCCACATAATAAATATACGCCATTGCCAGCGCAATCTGCAGGGCCAGTTTCTGTTTTGCAGTAAGACCCAGATTCCGCTTCATTACAACCTTGATATAATCGTCAAGAAAACCGATCAGTGCATGCCCGAATGTCAGCACAAATGCAATTATGATCAGCGGCGTAAAACGGTTCCAGACCAGCATCGCGATAAACAAACCGCACAGCATCATGATGCCTCCCATGGTCGGCGTGCCGCTTTTTTTTATATGACTGGCCGGGCCTACGTCACGAATGCTCTGCCCAAACTTCAATTTATGAAGCGCCGGGATTATCACCGGTCCCAACGCTGCGCATACAACCAGGGCGGTAAATAACGCCCCCAGGACTTGCATGCCCGTAACATCCATACTGTACACCATACTTTCCAAGATATTTGCAGGAAATATCATATATTCCTGGCATTCCCAGACAATTTACAAATAATTGTTCTGTGAATCCTGCAACAATTTACCTCTTACTTTTTAAAAACCAGGTCAATGATTCCCGACACCTGCATGGAATGAGAACCTTTCAGCAACACAATGTCTCCCGGCTTCAGGATTTCAGTCAGCTTTTTAGCCGCGCCCTGCCGGTCTGCAAAATGGAAAGCCGGAACGCCTTCCGCCGCAGCTGCATCCACCGTTGCTTTTGTTTCTTCCCCATATCCTAACAGGATATCAGTTTTTGCTTTGGCTGCCATACGTCCCACACTTTGATGTGCTTCCGCAGCGGTGTCGCCCAGTTCCAGCATATCCGCCACCACCGCAATGGTACGGCAGGGTGACTGCGCGCTCTGCTTCAGTCTTGCCAGCGTGGCAAAGGCCGCCTCCATGGAAGCAGGGCTGGCGTTATACGCATCGTTAATCACGGTATAACTTCCAAAATGAAGCAGTTCCTGCCGACTCCCAGTCAGTACCGTTCCCTGCAATGCAGTTTTTATATTATTTAATTGTACACCAAAATGCCTGCCTACTGCAATAGCCGATAAGGCATTCATTACATTATGTTCGCCGATTTGCGGGATAAAAAACTCTGCCGAACCGTCCGCCGTTTTGCAGATAAAACGGCTTCCGTCCGCCGTAATCTCTACATTTTCTGCCCGCACATCATCTGCTTCGGTAAACCCAAACCAGCTTACGCCGGTATGCAATTTTTTCTCCATGGCACGTACTCTGGGCAAATCCCCATTCAGTACCGCAAAACCATCAGACGGCAAATCTTCCAGAATTTCACTTTTCGCTTTTGCAATATTATCCAGACTACCCAGTTCTCCTACATGGGTAGAACCCACGTTGGATATGACGGCCACATCCGGGCGGGCAATGGCGCACATGGCTTTGATCTGGCCCAGGCCACGCATACCCATCTCCACCACCGCGATATCCGTATCCGGCTGAATTCCCAACAATGTACGGGGCAAACCGATTTCATTATTGAAATTTGCCTGGGTCTTCACAACGTTATATCGGGAAGCCAATACTGTCGCCACCATGTCCTTCGTTGAGGTTTTGCCGTTGGAACCGGTGATTGCCACAACTTTCAGACTGGGAAATTTCATGCGGTACGCATGGGCAATATCCTGATACCCTTTTAAAGTGTCTTCGACATAAATCACCGGAATCCCTTCCACGTCCACCTTCCGGGAAGCGAGAATTCCTGCCGCTCCGCTTTCCGCTGCTTTTCCCGCATAGGCATGACCGTCAAAGTTCTCACCCTTCAGTGCGATGAACAATTCGCCCTTTTTAATGGTACGTGTATCTGTATTGATACCGGTAAAATCCAAATTCCCCGTAAAGGTGCATTTGCCACCCGTAGCGGCTACAACTTCCTGTAATGTAATCATGCCTGTTTTCCTTTCCAGTATTCTTCTACTACTTCTTTATCATCAAAATGAATGGTTCTGTCTTTCAGTATCTGGTAGTTTTCGTGTCCCTTGCCGGCAATCATGATTACGTCGTTGTCACCTGCATGGGCCAGCGCATAGTGGATTGCTTCTTTCCGGTCCGCAATTCTTGTTACCGTTTTCCCTTCCGGCACCGGTTTCAACGCCACCTCGATTTGGTCGATGATCTTTTCCGGATCTTCGCTTCGCGGGTTATCCGACGTTACAACCACGTCATCCGCTAACTGCAGGGCAATGCCTCCCATAATGGGGCGCTTTTTATTATCCCTGTCGCCGCCGCAGCCGAACACAGCCCAAAGACGGCCTTTGGTAATCAGCCGCGCCGTATTCAGCACATTTTCCAGCCCGTCCGGCGTGTGGGCGTAATCCACGATTACCGTATACGGTTGTCCTGCTTCCACCAATTGGAAACGACCCGGCACCCCGGCAAAACCGTTCAGCACTTTTTCAATTTCCGATTTATCTATTTTTTCTGCCAGTAACGCGCCTACCGCGCACATAACGTTGTAAACATTGAACTTGCCGGTAATGTTTAGGTGCAGATCCATATCCCCTGCCGGCGTATGCAGGCACAGATGCATGCCTTTGGCTCCCACTTCGTACGCAATCGGACAGATATCGTTTTCTTTTCCCATGCCATAGGTAAGATAAGGCGCTTTCGTCCGCGCTTCAATAATCTTACTTGCCGGTTCGTCCGCATTAAACACCGCCGTTTTGTTTGATTTTTCACCATCCGTCAAATGTTCAAACAGGAGGCTTTTGGCATCCCGGTAGGCTTCCATGGTTTTATGAAAGTCCAGATGATCTTCTGTTATGTTGGTCAGCACCGCCGTATCATATTCAATACCGGCTACACGTTTCAACGCCAACGCGTGAGAGGAAACTTCCATCACCACGTACTGGCAGCCCGCTTCTTTCATACGATATAAAAACTTCTGCAGATCGACCACATCCGGTGTGGTATTGTGGGACACGACGGACTCCTCGTCAATCAATACGTTGATGGTTCCAATCATGCCGCATTTATAGCCTGCACTTTTCAATACCTGTCGGATGATATTGGTACTGGTAGTCTTACCGTTGGTTCCGGTCACACCGATCATGCGCATGGTTTTACCGGGGTAATCAAAAAAGAACGGCGCAACGATTTCCATCGCCTCGCGGACATCCTTAACCTGCAACAGCGTGAGCCCTTCAGGAATTTCGGAAGGGACATCTTCCACCAGCGCAGCCGCTGCTCCGGCTTCCGCTGCTTTGGAAAGAAATGTATGACCATCTACATGGACACCCTTTAACGCGATAAACAGACTACCCGGTTGCACAACGCGGGAATCTGCCGTGATATCCGTAATGGTTTTATCCGCACCTCCTATTACATTGGCTTCCGGCAGCAGATCAATCAATTGCCGCAATTGCTTCTGCATAATCAAATCCCCCTTTTCGGAAATTCAGTTTGTATCCGGTTGTTTTTATCCTCCCGGTTCCACAGTATCCCTTAAGGAGACGCTGATTTAATGAGTTTGTGTGATGACCGAGGGCTTTTTGCGGCTGGCAAGGAAATGGCCCGAAAGCGTAGCCGTAGCTACGTTGAGGGACATTGACGCAATCAGTCACAAAAAGCACCGGTCAGCGTGCAGACGAATGAATCAGCGTTTCCTTAAAAGTAAAGGCAGCCTGTCCAGGCTGCCTATCAAAACTCTTCTTTCTTCCTTACTCAAAATTTTAAAAGGCTATGATAAGCGCAAGATCTGTTACTATCTTCCCTTAGCTATAACCTATTGACTGACGGCTTTTACATAAATGTTGCTGCGGGCCACTTTCATACCAAGTTGCTTTTCCGCAATGGACGTAATCCGTTCCGGTCCCTTCAGCTGATCTACCTCGATTTTCAGTTCCGCATTCCTTGCTATCAGCTGAGACTCCTGCGTCTGCAGAGCAATCAGATGATTTCCTGCCGAAACCAGGGCAGCGCTGCGCATAACCGTTACAGCGTACATGACCAGTATAAATCCCACCGTAACAAACAGACGGCGGCGGAACAGTTTATAATTGGCCTTTCGGATCCGCTGGCGGCGTTCCTGAAGTTCCTTCAGCTCTCTGAGCCGTTCCTGTTCCGACTGTGCCCATTGTTCTTCGTAATTATATTTTCTTGCTAACATCGTAAGCCCGCTTTCATTTTATGATTTGATTCTTTCGGTTGAAGAATACTTATTTGTAATAAACAACACCACTATATTTTTTCCGCAAAACGCAGCCTTGCACTGCGTGCCCTTGGATTCATTTCTATTTCCTCATCCCCGGGAACCAGATTTCCCGGTTTGCCGATCAGCGGTTTTCTGCCACAGACACAAGGCATATGAGGCGGACAGACACAACCTTTGGCCAGCTGCGCCAGCTTTTGTTTTACGATCCTGTCCTCCAGCGACTGAAAGGTGATGACGCCGATTCGCCCTCCCGGTTTCAATGCGTTCACCGCGTCTTCTACTACCTGGTCCAGAATGTTCAATTCGTCATTTACTTCGATCCGAAGCGCCTGAAACGTCCGTTTCGCTGGATGAGGACCGTCTTTACGGGCACCTTTGGGAATCGCTTTTTTGATAACTTCTACCAGTTCGCCGGTAGTATGCAACGGTTTTTTCTGCCGCTCTGCAACGATAAACTGCGCAATCCGTTTCGCCCAGCGTTCTTCCCCGTACCGCCAGATCAGACCGGCCAGTTCTGCTTCGCTGTACGTATTCACGATGGTATCCGCGGTCAGTGCAGCTTCCTGGTTCATCCGCATGTCCAGCGGACCTTCATGCATGTAAGAAAAGCCCCGTTCCGGCATATCCAGCTGATAAGAAGAAACCCCCAGATCGAACAGGATACCTGAAGCACCATTTATTTCAAGCTTATGGAGTACGCCTTTTAAATCCTTAAAATTTGATTTGACAATATCCACCCTGCACCGGGCGTTTTGCAAGCGTTCTGATGCCGCAGCCAGCGCATCGTCATCCTGATCGATTCCGATCAGCCGGCCTTTTTCCGACAGGCGGGCAACAATTTCAGAAGAATGTCCCCCCCCGCCCAGAGTACAGTCCACATAGATACCGTCCGTGTCTGTAACAAGCCAGTCTATGCATTCTTTCAGAAGAACGCTTACATGAGAAAAATCCATAACCGCCTCGTCAAATGTCAAGATTCAGGTCATCCAGACCTTCTTCTATCATCTGTTCCGCAGCAGCATTCCGTGCCTGCCACCGTTCTGCAGACCAGATCTCCGCCTTGTCGCCAACACCGACAATCACAGTATCCTTACCGATACCTGCGTGTTCCCGCAGGCTGGCACTCAACAGCACACGCCCTTGTTTATCGCAGGAGAATTCATCAGCGCCGGAAAAGAAAAATCGTTTAATATCCCGGTTCGTTTTCTGTCCCATGGACAGCGCGTTCAATTTATCCGAAAACAGCTTCCACTGTTCCTCATCATATATCATCAAACAATGATCAAAGCCCTTGCTGATAAAAAAGTGTTTTCCCAATGCATCCCGCAGTTTGGCAGGAATGAAGAGACGACCCTTGTCGTCCAGAGAATGCCTGTATTCACCCAGAAACATTTCCTCCACCCCATTTCCCCACTTTTCACCACTTTTCACCATTATACAGACTATTTTCCTATTTTGCAATACTTTTATTGATGTTTTTTGAAAAAAGAATGAATTTTTATTTCCTGTCTTTTCCTTTTTTTACAACAATGCTATAATAGCAATGCAATAAAATTTCTACGAGGTGAATAACATGGAAGTAAAAGACGTTAAAAATGCTGCTGATGTAATTACGGCAGACACCAATATTATCGAAGCCGTTCAGGCACATCCGGAAATCATGCAGGTATTTGCCGATTACGGTCTGGGCTGCATCGGCTGTATGGCTGCACAGTTCGAAACCATCGGTGAAGGCGCCGGTGCTCACGGACTGGATGTACCCGCCCTGATCAAAGACATCAACGAATGCATCAAGGCAAACGCAGCGAAATAATATGTTAAAACAATATAAAAAGGCGGTTACACCGGAAAAGGTGTAACCGCCTTTTTATATTAAACGATACTGTATTAAAGACTCTGTTCAGTTATTGGAAGATTCTCCTGAAATCAGAGTCGTTCCAATCTGTCTTCCTTCTGCCTCGGCAACAGGAATAACGGCACGTATTCGATGATCATATTGGAATTTTCAAGTCCGAACCACTGGAACGGGTTACCGCAGATGCGACGGATCAGGTACTTGGCACGGATCAGCAAATCATCCACTTCGTCAATGTCGCCTTCCTGCGGCATCGTTTTTCGAATCATACAGAATTTGAAAGAACCCACATCAGAAGGCGCATAGATGGAATGCCGCTTGTTCTGTTTCGGCAATTCACCCGTCGCAAGCAAATCGTGCACAACCTGTCTGAGATAGATATTGACACTGGGCCTTACCTTATAACCGAGATACAGATTCACACGAAAGATATAATCTGTTCCAAAGGTTTCCACTTCGTATTGTTTTTGATAGGGATCATTCGTCGTATTGACGCTGATAAACCAATAGGCATCTGCCCGTTTCGGATCTTTGTCCAGAATCGAATACAGGATATCCCGGTCTATTACTTCGGTTTCGTCTCCTTTGACCAGATAGACCACATTGTTGCTGCATAATGGGATGGACTCATCGTTCTGCAGTTTTTTAATGGAATCCAAATGCTCGCGCATATTCAAAAAGATATTCTGCTCCTGCTCGATTTCTGTTCCCCGATACCAGGCGATCATGATAAAAAGGACCATCAGGGAAATGATAATCGCGACATAGCCTCCCACTACAAATTTTCCGAGGCTTGATATGAAAAACACACCCTCGAGAGCAAAGAAAATCACACCGAATACCGCCGCAGCCACCGGGTGTTTATGAAGCACGCCGATATAAACACAAAACAGGACCGTCATCATCAGCATACTGATTGTAATGGCCAGACCGTATGCATTTTCCATCCGGGACCCGCTTTGGAAGTAAAGGACTACCAGCACGCAGAAGAACCACAAGATATTATTTACATAAGGGATATAAATCTGCCCTTTCGTATCTGACGGATACTGCACGTTTAAATGAGGCATAAGGTCAAGGCTGGAAGCTTCACGCACCAGCGTATAGCTTCCGCTGATCAGAGCCTGGCTGGCGATGATTGCGGCCAGCGCACTCAGCAGAATCGCCAACGGCCGCATTGCTTCTGGAAGCATCATATAAAACGGATTGAGATCTTCCATCACCTGTATAATGGGATTATTCTGATTTTGAATGATCCAGACGCATTGTCCCATATAGTTTAAAATCAGACAGATTTTAACAAACGGCCAGCTGATGAAGATATTGCTCCGGCCCACATGCCCCATGTCCGTATACAGGGCTTCCGCACCGGTGGTGCACAGAAACACGCTGCCCAAAATCAAAAAGCCCGCCTTGTTGTGAGGACTGAACAGGACTTGTAAAGCATAAACCGGATTTAAGGCCTTCAAGATGGAAAGATCGCCTAGGGTCAGCCAGATTCCCGTGACGCCCAGAAACAGAAACCACACCATCATGACCGGCCCGAACATCTTGCCGATAGAACTGGTTCCGCTCCGCTGGATTATAAACAGAAGACTGATAATCGCCAGCGTAATCACGACCACCAGATGCTGCCCGCTACCGAGAAAATCATTCACGGCATCGATACTACGCAGCCCTTCTACGGCCGTTGTAACGGTAACCGCAGGGGTCAGGACACCGTCGGCCAGCATGGTACAGCCGCCGATCATAGTAGGAATAATCAGCCATTTTCCGCAATTGCGGATCAGACTGTAGAGCGCAAAGATGCCGCCTTCACCGTGGTTATCGGCCCGTAGCGCAATCAGCACATGCTTTACTGTCGTCAGCAGAGTGATAGTCCAGATGACCAGCGACAGGGAACCCACGATAAAATCCTGATCCACGTTGGTAATCCCACCGTTGCCTTCGACGATGGATTTCATAACATACATGGGGGACGTGCCAATATCGCCGTAAACTATACCGAGTGCTACCAGGAACATCCCCAAGCTGAATTTATGTTTGTTCTCAGCCTCAATCTTTTGCATGATTTCCCCCAAAATTTTTATTATATACAATAATTTAGAATATTTGATTTTGACTATTATAACACAAACAATTGCATAAGTTAAGCTTACGGCGGGAAGTACATGAGTTATACTATATTTTGTAAAAACATAAATCTATACCGGTCCATATGTGAATTCTTATTCTTTGTCAGACAGTTCTTCCCATAATTGTCTGATCGTCTTCTTCAGGATCGGATGTACCGTCTCTGGCGCAATCTGCGCCAGCGGACGCAACACAAAATCCCGGTTCTGCATGTCCGGATGGGGAACCTGCAAACCCGGCAAATTAATAATCTGGTCTTCATACAGTAACAGGTCTAAATCAATATTCCGTTCACCCCAGCGGCGGATACGTTTCCGTCCCATCTCCCGTTCAATCTGTAATAAAACCCGGAGAAGTTCCGTGGGAGAACAGTCTGTTTCTATTTCCGCAACCGCATTCAAAAAATCCGGCTGATCAGTTACGCCATAAGGCCTCGTCGCCATAAAATCAGAAACCTTGCAGACGGTTACGCCCTTTTTGGCTAACCGTTGCAGGGCTTCTTTCATATTATTTTCTTTATCGCCCAGATTGCTTCCCAACGCAATATAAATTGCCATTTCACACCTTACGGATCGCTTCCAGCATACGGATCAGCCGCACGTTTTCCTTAACGTCATGCACCCGAACCAGACTGGCGCCAGCATAAACTGCGGCAGCAGTCACTGCCAGGGTTCCTTCCAGCCGTTCTTCCGGAGGAAGAGGCTGTGAAACTCCCAGCACATTTCCAATTGTCGTTTTGCGTGACGCCGCCAGCAACACCGGCCAGGCGTTCACGGTCAGCGCGTTCAGATTCTGCATCAGCCTCAGGTTCTGTTCATCGTTTTTGGCAAAGCCGATGCCCGGGTCCAGAATGATTTTATCCGGACCGATCTGCCGTTCCTGCAAAAGCGCAGCCCTGTTCAACAGGAACTCCGTCACTTCCTGTACCACGTTCTTATATTCGCACTGCTGCTGCATATCTTTGGACGTGCCTCTGCGATGCATTAAAATAATGGGCGCTTTGGCTTCCGCCACCACATCCATCATCGCATCGTCTGCCGTCATGGCGCTGATATCGTTGATGATATCGCCCCCGCACTCCAAGGCTTCCTTTGCCAATTGAGCGCGATACGTATCTACAGACACAATACTTTCCGGAAATCTCTTTTTGATTTCCGCTACCGCAGGCAGGACCCGCTGCCGTTCTTCCTCCGGGGTAACCGGATCACTGCCGGGCCGGGTGGATTCTCCGCCGATATCTAATATGGCAGCGCCCTCCGCCAGCATTTGTTCCACCTGTTCCAGCACCGCGTCAACGCTCTTTTTACGTGAACCGGCATAAAAGGAGTCCGGCGTCACGTTGATGATGCCCATCACCTTTACGGAATCGTAATGCAGTAAGCGCCCGTCTGCCAGTTTCGTGCTTTTGGGAACGGCAGCAAGATACGTTTCCAGATCTGCTACCATATCCGGTATGCCGAAATAGGGCATCTGCTTCAGCTTATAGACCAGCGTTTTATAATGCTTCGCATTGCCAAGCAGCAGGATATCCACATGGGGAACCGCACAGGTAATTGTCGTTCCCGGCGTGGCGCAGTCGCCTCCTGCCGCCAGCATTTCCTGCTTGATGATGTTAGCCGCCGGCGTCCTGACATGCAGCACCTTCAGGGGCGTTATTTTTCCTTTGCCCAGCATGATGGCCACGCTGGGCTTATATACGCCCAGATGTTCCATTTCATAACGCAGCGCGTCCTGGTTGACTTCGTACAGCATCATTTCCACCCTTTTTCCACGCAGGCAAACGCATTATGATTGTGAATACTTTCAAAGCTTTTTACCGTCGCCCGATACCAGCTGATACGGGAATCCGCCTCCAGCCGCAGAGCGATCTCCCGCACTGCGTCCTCTACAAAACGGGGATTGTCATAGGCTTCTTCCGTCACAAACTTTTCATCAGGACGTTTTAACAATCCGTACACCGGAGCACTGGCACCCGCATCAGCCATTTCCGCCAGTTCCTCAATCCAGACAAACTCACTGGCTTCAATCTCCAAAGACGCCACGGCCCGCTGGTTATGAGCTCCATAGGCGCTGATTTCCCTGGAACAGGGACACAATGTCTGAATGGGCACCTGCACTTCGACCTTTTGGGTAAAACGGGTTCCTTTTTCCATCGTATACACACAATTCAAGTCCATGACAGAACTCAGTCCGCTTACCGGTGCTTCCTTCTGGATAAAATAAGGAAATTCCAGCTTCAGGAATGCCCGGTCGGCCAGCAGGCTTTCCTTTAAGTCATCCAGCACCTCTTCCAGTGCGGAAAGATTGACGATATCCAGCTTCTGCAGGCACTGTACAAAGCGGCTCATATGAGTACCCCGCAGGTCTTTCGGCAAATCCACCGCCACGGATACCGTGGCCACCGTATGCTGCTCCCCTTTCTGCCGGTCGCGCAGCACCAGAGGCCAGCGCAAATCGCTGATACCCACATGTTTCAGCGGGATATTGCGGCTGTCCTGTTCCGACTGCACATCTTTCAAAAACTGTTTCTTTTTTTCTAATGCCTCATTTAACATAATTCACCTTCGTAAAATTCTCCGCGGTATATGCAGCCGCTGGTCCGGGTTTCCCATACTTCCACTTCATACAGGCGCCGGTTTTCCGCATATAACGGTTTGGCCAGCTGATCCCAAACCCAGATTGCAATGTTTTCCGCGCTGGGATTGGGAAGTACATCGTTCAGCAGCTTGTGATCCAGCTTACGCAGTACTTTCGTCTGCACGATTTTTTTCAGCAGGGAAAAATCCAGTACCATGCCTTCCATATCCGGACGCCCGTCCACTTTTACCACCAGTTTATAAGTGTGCCCGTGCAAGTGCTCGCACTTCCCGTTATAACTGGGAAGATAATGGGCCGCGTCAAATTCAAACTCTTTCAAAACGATCATGGTGCCTCCTGTAACTGTTCAGACAAGATATATCCATTTTTTCATCTGTTATCAAAAGCAGAATTGTTGAAGTCCGCTGCTTATTTATAATTCATACTGCGAATTCAGTTTGCCGGAATGAACCGTCGGCGTCAGGCTTAGTCCGCCAAAATCCGGCTGCTGGCGGAAGGCTTCATATGTCACTACTGCCACCGCATTGGACAGGTTCAGGCAACGTGCTTTGGGATCCGGGATCATGGGAATGCGAAGGCACTGCTCCGGAAATTCTTCGTGGATCCAGTCCGGCAACCCGGAAGTTTCCCTGCCGAAGACCAACAGGCTGTCCGGATCATAGTGCACTTCAGTATAACCTTTCGCGGCCTTGCTGGTCAGAAAAAATATAGGATTATCTTTATACGCTTCAAACAACTCGTGAATGTCATCCCAATAGTCTATCTTAAGCAGATGCCAGTAGTCCAGCCCTGCTCGTTTCAGCTGCCGGTCATCCGTCGAAAAGCCCAGAGGACGGATCAGGTGCAGATGGCAGCCTGTTACTGCACACAGACGAACTACGTTGCCGGTGTTAGCCGGAATCTCCGGCTGGTATAAAACGATATGCATGGTCAGGCCTCTTTACTTTTTGCGTTTTTCATTTTTATGTTTTTCATTTTTACGGTTTTCACTTTTATATTTTTCATGTTTAGGTTTTTCATATTTATATTGTTCCAGTTTATTGCGTTCCTTCATTTTCTTTTCATACAGTTTTTCCAGCTCTTTTTGCTGTTTTTTGTGGTCCGTCCACATTCCTTCCGGTTCCTTATCCGGGCAACGCAGCATCAGCTGATGCGTGTTGATGACTTTTTCCGCATATTCGCCGCCCATGGCCCAGGTCCAGTTCAGGCCGGACCATTTGGTAATAAGCCCATTCTGCAGACGAAGATTATGCGCTTTTTCATAACGGGGATCTATCAGTTTTGTTTTAGGTAAGTCATGGCTCGTATACGCTAACAGGTGCTGGATATGGGCCCGCACACCCTCCCGGGTCGTTTTAAATGCAGCTCCCTGGACTCCGTTACCAACAGTCCCCAATCCGCAGAAATTGTGTTGCCAGGGTTCCACGGCACCACCGAAATTAAAGTAGCCTGTCTCCAGCAAAGCCTGGGATAAGGCCATGTCCGGACGGATACCTTCCCGTTCCGCTTCTTCCCAGTACAGGTCCACGATTTCTCCCACGCTGCAGCCGATGGGCAGATTCTTATTGTTTGCCACAATCAGCTGGGCCGCCTGCTTTTTGGTAGCCTCCGCCTTACCCTTGATGGTAATATCTTTATAGCCTTTCGGCAAAATGTAAATGGCGTTCAGATTCCGTTTGGCCGCTGCGGTCTGTTTCGTTTTAACCCCACGCTTTGTATCCGTCTTGTTTCCCTGAGATACCTGTGTCCCGCTGTTCTTTTTATTTTTTATTTCCGTATTGCTGCCCTTGGCAGCTTTATTTTGCTTCGTATCATTCTTGTTTTGACCGGCGCCGGGAACAATCGCCCCCGGACGATCCCCCATTGTAACAACCGGTTTCCCTCCCCGGTTGGCAGAAGCAGTACGAGCCGCCTGACCCGGAACAGGAAGCAGCAACAACGCAACTGCTACCGCACAGGTTATCTTCGTCATTTTTTTCATTGCTTTTTCTCCTGACTCTTTCCGTGTTTTCTTGATTTAGATATTATGCTTATATTATATAATTATATTCCAAATTTCACCTGTCTGTAAAGTTTTATCCTGACTAGAAATGTTCCCCGCAACATCTGACAGAATAACGTTGGATATGTTATAATACTATTACGAAATCATAGTATTATGATGTCATAAAGAATAAAAAGGAGGAATTATCATGTCTGCAGAATTCAAATTTATCCACCATGCCTGCTTTACCGTTACAGCCGGCGGCGAGACGCTTATTTGCGATCCGTTTATCGATGGCAACCCCATCCACGTTTCCATGGAAGACCTGAAGGTAGATTATATTTTTGTTTCCCATGCTCACGGCGATCACCTGGGCTGCGCCTATGAACTGGCCAAGCAGTGCGACGCCCTTATCATCACCACGGCAGAAATCGCCGGCCAGGCATCGGAAAACGGTTGCAAAGCACATGCCATGCATGTTGGCGGGACTTACAAATTCCCATTCGGGAAAGCACGCCTGACTCCTGCCTTCCACGGCAGCGGCATCGCCGGTGGACATGCCTGCGGTTTCATCATTGATTTCCACGGTGTGAAGTTCTATTTTGCAGGCGATACCTCCCTCTTCGGCGATATGCAGCTGTTACAGGATCTGGATCCGTTTAAATACGCTTTGCTGCCAATCGGCGGCAACTTCACCATGGATCCCCACGATGCTGCCAAAGCTGCCGCATTCCTGAAAGCACCGGTAGTCATCCCCATCCACTACAATACCTGGCCGGTCATCGCCCAAGATCCGGAAGCCTATAAGGCAGATGTAGAAAAGAATGTTCCCGGTACACAAGTAATTTTAGTTGATCCGGGCGATACGCTGGAATGGGATTAAACTGTCAGCCACCCAAAACACTTTTTTGTAAAACACAGTTTTGGAATTGATTTGTTCAGACTGCGTCACAGGCAAACAGACACATAATAAAATACAGCGAGGGTAACTGAGCAGGTTCAGTTACCCTCGTTCTTTTATGAATTATTTACTTGGCCTCTCCGGCCTTTTCCCGCTTCTTCAGCACTTTCATAAGAAGTGGTGAGAAAGAGGACAGAATGCACATCGCAATCAATATCCAGCAAATGGGAGTACTGAAGAGGATGCTGATATCATTACCGGACAGAGTCAGGCTGCGGCGCAGACCGCGTTCCCCTATCGGCCCCAGAATCAGCGCCAGTACCACCGCCGCTGTATTCAGATCCAGTTTCCGCATCAGATAGCCGAAAAAGCCGAACAGGAACATAATACCCACTTCCACAAAACTGTTGTTGATGGCAAAAGAACCTACCACGCACAATACGAATACGCAGGGAATCAGGATAGCGTCGGACAGGCGGGAGATGTGCGCGAACAGACGGCACCCCCCCAAACCGATCATCAACATGAAGAACTGCGTGACTACGAAACCTGCGAAGAAGGTGTAGGTCATCTCCGCATATTTGGTGAACAGTTCCGGACCGGGCTGCAGACCCTGGATAATCAGACCGCCCATGAGCACAGCGGTTACCGATTCACCGGGTATGCCCAGCGTCAGCGTGGGAATCAGGGATCCGCCGGTTACGGCATTATTGGCTGCTTCCGAAGCCGCCACGCCTTCAATGGAGCCTTTGCCGAACTCGTCTTTCCGTTTGGAAAACTTCTTGGCAGTATCGTACCCCAGGAAGCAGGCGATAGATGCGCCGGCGCCGGGCAAGATACCGATGATGTTCCCAATGATCCAGGAACGGATCACATGAGGGAATATCTGGGCCAGTTCTTTGGCTTTCAGGATTACAGAATCTTCAAAATCAATAACGTTGCCCCGCTCCTTAATGGCTTTTTCAATCAGCATGAACACCTGTGACATGGAGAACAGGCCTATCATGGCGCAGGTCACATTGATGCCGTTATACAGAGCGTCGATGCCGAACATATACCGTTCCACCCCTTCCATGGGGTCCATGCCGATGGTGGACAGTATCAGGCCGAACGCGCCAGACATCAGGCCTTTGACCATAGACCCGGAAGTCACACCCGCAATAATGGTAAGGCCGAACAGCGCCAGCCAGAAATATTCCGGGCTGCCGAACTTCATGGCCAGCTGGGCTAACGCCGGTGCAAAAAAATACAGGGAAATACAGCTGAGCAGTCCGCCAAAGAACGAAGCGGTGCAGGCTGTACCCAGTGCTTTACCAGCCTTGCCTTTCAGGGTCAGCTGATAGCCGTCAATGGCCGTGGCAGCCGAAGCCGGCGTGCCCGGCGTGTGAATCAGGATAGCGGAAATGGAACCGCCAAAGATGGCGCCGCAGTAAATGGCGCCCAACATAATCAGGCCGGTTTCCGGTTTCATGCCGAAAGTCAGGGGCAGGAGCAGCGCCACGCCCATGGCTGCAGAAAGACCCGGCATACAGCCGATGACAATACCAATCGTTACGCCAAGAATCATCATGCCCAGGTTCATGGGTGAAAACACATGCAAGAAACCGGCGGCCATCAATCCCAAGGTATTTGCATCCATAAGTAACAGCCTCCCCTCTTACAAGAATTCTCCCAGTATCTCACCTTTGGGCAGCGGCACATTCAGGAACCAGCTGAAGGTGAAATACGTCAGGACAAGCATGACCAGCAACACAAGCGCCATGTACTTTTTGGGAATATGGAAGTATTGCAGGCAGAACAGAATATAAATAAGGGAAGCCACATAAAACCCGAAAAAGTACATCAGAGCAAAGAACCCCAGGAAAGCCGCAAACATGGTCCAAAACTGTTTGGGCTGGAATCCTTTGAATGTTTCCGACAAATCATTAATCACATGCCTGTCTTTCAAATATTGCTTTACCATATCGTACAGGCGGATGGTGGTAAGCAAAAACAAAAGCCCGATGACAAAATGGGGATAATGGCGGGCTCCTTCCGGGAACTTTTGCGTCTCATGCTGAAAAAAGGCGCAGAACAGGTACATGAAGCCACAGATATAAAGATCGGTCCTTTTCATAAAAGCAACCTCGCGATCATAATCTCAACCAACCAGAAATAAAGCCGGCCTGAAGCAGCCGTCACACAGGCAGCCGCCTCAGCCGGCTTCAGTTTTTAAAGGATAACCGTAATACAGAGGAAAGAGACCCGTTGCCGGACCTCTTTCAGCCCTCATGAATCCGATTATTTATCATACAACTTGGTAACTACGTTCTTGCAGAAATCCATCTGTTCCTTAATCAAAGCGCCCAGAGCCTTGCTGTCTTTGTAATCGGTAGCCATGCCGGCTTTCTGATGAGCTTCTTTAACCTTCGGATCGTCCATGGTCTTCTTCATAGCGGTTTCATAGAATTTGATAATGTTTTCCGGAGTTCCCTTCGGAGCTACCAGCGCGCGGGCAGAGCCGTACCATTTATTGTAATAACCCAGTTCGCCCAATGTCGGAACGTCTTTTAACTGCGGATCGCGTTTTTCAGCAAACAGGCCTAATACACGCAGTTCCGCTTTATCGCCGTTAATCAGCTTGGCAATATCGGCCACTTTGGCGCAGGAGAAATCAACCTCGCCCTGGCGCAGAGCCAGCAGCTGGTCGGCCGTGCCGCCGTAAGGAACAGCCTTGTACTGGAATTTGGCAGACTGTGCCAGCAGCTGGGCTGCCGTATGGTTGGAAGCCTTTACGCCGTTAGTGGAAGCTTTCAGCACACCGGGTTTTGCCTGTGCGTCGGCAACCAGTTCTTTCAGGGTCTTCCATTTTGCGTCTTTCTTAACTACAACTACGCCGGTCTCGGTCAGGTGGTTGCAGATGGGAACAATGCTCTGATCGTTAAACGGAGCATTCGGCTGAATAGCCAGCGTGGTATAAGTCGGGAGGTTGATGAAACCGATGGTATATCCGTCCGGTTTTGCCTTGGTCAGTTCAGTCCAGCCGATCTTACCATCAGCACCCGGTTTGTTTTCAATAACCATGGTCTGCCCTACATAGGGTTTGGCATTGTTCAACAACAGGCGGGCGCCTGTATCCGTGCCGGAACCGGCTTTATAGGCGATAATAACCTTGACATCCTTCGTGGGTTTCCATTCCTTGTTGGCATCGGCAGCCTTTTTGTCTCCACCGCCGCCGCCACCGCAACCCGTCATCAGGACAGAAGCAGCCAACATAAGGGACCCTGCTACAGCAAGAATTTTTTTCATGAGTTTCTCCTCCTTCATAAAATTCAATTTTACAAAAATATGCAGCTTATCCAAGTCGCTCCGGATGAGCGCAAATTTTCTGTATAACCGATACCTTAACTATACTACAACTCGCAAAAACATTCAAGATTATTTTACCTTGCAAGCAATAAAACCGACTTCTCTTTATAGCTGTAAGAAAAAGAAAAACACACCCTGTTGCGGAACGTTTTCCGCAATACATGGTGTGTTCAAATTTTTCAATAATTATAAGTTGTCAGGCAGCTGCTACCGGATTCATTGAATAAAACTTAAAACGGTGATTTATTCCTGAACAGAATCTTCCCTTCTCAGACGTTCCAGCGCCTCGCGGGCCGCCTGCTGTTCCGATTCTTTCTTGGTGCGACCTTTGCCGCTTCCGTATTCCACTCCGTTAACAAAGACACCGGAAGTAAAGATACGGTTGTGCTCCGGCCCTTCAAAATCTAACATCTCATAAACAATTTCATACTGCGCCTTATGCTGCAGACGTTCCTGCAACATACTCTTATAGTCGCCCATCACAAGCAGACCGTTACAAACATCGTTAATTTCCCGTTCCAAAAGTCCCAACAGATACTGTTGCGCCGCAGCAAAACCCTGATCCAAGTAATAGGCTCCCAGTACGGCTTCAAACGCATCCGCCAGAATAGAAGGCCGCTTATTTCCGCCGGAAGATAACTCCCCGTTTCCCATACGCAGGTAATCGCCTAACCCGATTCGTTTTGCACACTGATACAAGGAAGCTTCGCACACCACCTGGGCACGCAGTTTGGTCATCCGGCCTTCATCAAAATGCGGAAAATGCTCATACATATAGGTGCTGACGATGAGACCCAGCACGGAATCCCCCAGGAATTCCAGCCGCTCATTATGCTCATTATGCGGATAATGATGTGTTTCATGAGCAAAAGAAGTATGTGTCAGAGCAAGATTCAGCAACTCATATTGCTGCATCGTGATGCCCAGATTACTGCACAGTTCCTGCAACTTTGCCCTGCGTTCCTCACTGATACAGGGCAATCCCGCAAAATTTCTCAAGGTCTGTGTCTGCATAGCGATTACTCTTCGTACTTTTTAATCACGATAACTGCGTTATGCCCGCCAAAGCCAAAATTGCTGGACATGGCGGCCCGGACTTCCTGCTTTCTTGCCTGGTTAGGAACATAGTCCAGATCCATTCCGTCCTCTGTATCCACTTCATGGTAGTTTATAGTGGGAGGAATGATACTGTTTACAATCGTAAGAACAGTAGCAACCGCTTCCATGCCTCCGGCGCCGCCCAACAGATGACCGGTCATGGACTTGTTGGAGCTCATGGGCACTTTATAGGCACGTTCGCCAAAAATCTTTTTAGCTGCAACAGTCTCATTCAAATCATTGCGGTGGGTCGATGTGCCGTGGGCATTAATATAATCTATGTCGTCAGGGGTCAGACCCGCATCCTTAATAGCCGCTTCCATGCAGATAGCAGGCATTTCTCCTGCCGGATCAGGAGCCGTGATATGATATGCGTCCGTATTCATGGCAAAGCCTGCCAGTTCCGCGTAAATATGAGCACCGCGTTTTTTTGCATGTTCCAACTCTTCCAGCACAATCACGCCGCCGCCTTCACCCATGACAAACCCGTTGCGGGTTTTGTCAAAAGGACGGGAAGCTGCCTGGGGATTATCATTGCAGTCGGAACACAGTGCTTTCATATTCTCAAAGCCGGCAATAGCAATAGGATCCACTGCCGCTTCCACACCGCCGGCGATCATTACGTCCGCATCACCGTACTGGATGGTCCGTAAAGCATCACCGATACAGTTTGTGCCGGTAGCACAGGCTGTCACGATTGCTGTATTAGGGCCTTTCCAACCCAGTGCAATGCCGATATGGGCTGCCGGCATGTTGGGGATTTCCATAGGAATAAAAAACGGGCTGATACGTCCCGGCCCTTTTTCCCCATATTTCAGAGACTGTTCCAGGAACGTATTAATACCGCCAATACCGGTACCGACGCATACACCAAGACGGGCCGGGTTTTCCTGTGCCACGTCGATGCCTGCATCTGCCACCGCCTGTTTGGCTACCGCTACAGCAAAATGAGCCACCCGGTCCATTTTGCGTCCTTCTTTTTTATCTACATACAGAGTGTAATCAAAATCCTTGACTTCCCCTGCAATCTTTGTTTTTAATTCAGCAGTATCAAACGACTTAATCGTATCAATACCGGATTTTCCGGCAATCAGATTGTTCCAGAATGTTTCCACATCGTTGCCGATAGGCGTAACCACGCCTAACCCGGTAATTACTACACGTTTCTTCAAAATTATCACCTCATGATTTTTGATTCTAATTCAACAAGCCGATATGCTTATTTTCCTGATATTCTTTTTCAGTTGTTAATCGCTTCGATTTCTTCTTTAATACGGCGGAATATTTCCTTTACCGGCAGGATTTCATGAATCTTCCACATATTAGCCCCGGTAAAAATCAGTCCCGTTTCCACATCGCCCTGCTGCGCTCTGGATAGTGCGCGGATAATGCAGAACTGGTGAGTACAATGTTTCAGGCATGCGTCACAGACAACCGGCAAAGGAGCCTTTCCTTCCAGTGACAACTGCGCGAAAGGACTGCGAATCGAACGTCCCTTGTAACCTACCGGACTGTCAATCTGTACTACGTCTTCTTTCGACATCCGCAGATACATTTCTTTCAGGAACCGAGCGCCATTAGATTCTTCGCTGGCTGCAAATCGGCTGCCCATCTGCACGCCGTCAGCACCCAAATTTAACAAATCCACGATATCCTGCCCGCAGGTGGCTCCGCCTGCTGCAATCACAGGAATATTCACGGCCTTCACAATATCGGGCAGAATTTCTTTGATGGACTGCTGCGTACCCAAATGACCTCCGGCTTCCGTACCTTCTACTACGATAGCAGAAGCTCCCAGCTTCTCAGAAATCTTTGCCAGCTTAACAGACGATACAATTGGAACTACAGCCACATTGTATTCCCTGCCGACCGCAAAAATATCTCTTGAAAAACCGGCGCCGGCCACTATCAGATCCACACCTTCCTGTGCAGCAGTCACAATTAAGTTTTTAAAGGCCCGGGCCGCCACCATGCAGTTGATGCCAATGATGCCCTTGCCGTTAGTCAGCTTACGGGCAAGGCGGATTTCCGTCCGTAATTCCTGCTCCTCCATTCCGGAAGCAGCAATCAGTCCGATTCCTCCTTCATTGGCTACCGCAGCAGCCAGACGTGCCGTTGATAATCTAATTGCCATGCCGCCTTGGATAATCGGAACCTGCGCAACTAAATTTCCTATTTTAAGCACTGGTAATTTCAACAGATATCCCCCATTTCAGGAAAGAACTTCATAATTCAATCATCAAAACAGTTCCCAGGGATGCCCTTGCACTGGGCATCCCTGGACTGATCGGCATTATGCCTCTTTTTCTTCGTCCAACATTTTAACTGCGTCAGCAACAGTACGAATCTTTTCAGCCTTTTCATCCGGAATTTCTACACCGAATTCCTCTTCAAAAGCCATAATCAGCTCAACGATATCCAGAGAGTCAGCTCCCAGATCATCGATGAACGCAGATTCCATCTTTACTTCATCAGCGTCAACGCTTAACTGTTCCACAGTAATATCTCTTACTTTTTCGAATGTGCTCATCACGATTCACCTCCTCTCGCAGACCATTTTCCGGTCATTCTCTGTTTTCTTAATTCATAAACATACCGCCATTAACATGCAATGTCTGGCCAGTAATATAAGCAGCTTCATCCGATACCAGGAATGCAACCGCCTTCGCAATATCCTCCGGGTCGCCGAGACGTCCCATGGGGATACCTGCTTTTAAACTTTCCACCACCTTTTCAGGCAGTACCGCCGTCATATCAGTAGCGATAAATCCGGGCGCCACGGCATTTACCGTAATACCTCTTGCCGCGACTTCCTTTGCCGTGGCTTTGGTAAAGCCCAGGATGCCTGCTTTGGCTGCCGCATAATTCGCCTGTCCGGCATTTCCCATAGCCCCTACTACAGAACTGATATTGACGATTCGTCCACAACGGGCTTTCATCATGTATTTAACAGCGGCTTTGGTGCAGTTAAATACGCTCTTCAGGTTAGTGAGCAGTACCGCATCCCAATCCGCCTCTTTCATGCGCATCAGTAATCCGTCGCGGGTGATGCCCGCATTGTTTACCAAAATATCAATTTTCCCGAAAGCCTTTACCACTTCGTCAACCATGGCCACACAGGCTTCCGCGTCTGCTACGTCGGTCTTTACCAGGATGGCTTTGCGACCCAACGCTTCCACTTCCGCCTTGGTCTTTTCGGCAGCTTCCGTGTTTCCTGCATAGTTGATAGCGATGTCAGCGCCCCGGGACGCCAGCAGCAGCGCAATGCTCCTGCCTATTCCGCGGGAAGCTCCTGTCACCAGTGCAACTTTACCTTCTAACTGCATTTTAGCGAACCTCCTTAAAATAAGCAAGTGTTTTTTCTAAACTTGCCAAATCTTCCACATTTAACACATTCATTTCTTTGTCAATTTTGCGGGTAAAACCGGTCAGAGTCTTCCCCGGTCCAACTTCCACAAAAGTATCGAAACCGTTTTTAATCATATTCCGCATGGACATTTCCCATTTTACCGGGCTGGCCGCCTGTTTCACCAGTAATGCGCGGATTTCTTCTGCTTTTACAACCGGTTCGGCAGTTACATTAGCAACGATTGGGAACTTTGCATCACGAAATTCAATTTTATCCAGCACTTCTTTCAGCCGTTCCGCGGCCGGTTTCATCAATGTGCTATGGAACGGTGCGCTGACTGGCAGCGGAACAGCACGCTTAGCTCCGGCAGCCTTCAATGCTTCAACTGCTTTCTCAACTGCTTTCGTCGTACCGGCGATAACAATCTGGCCGGGGCAATTGAAATTGACCGCCTGTACCGCTTCGCCGCAGTCCTTTTCCACCTGCTGGCAGATTGCTACGATTTCATCAGGTACCATTCCCATCACAGCCGCCATGGCGCCTTCCCCTACCGGAACAGCCTCCTGCATGAATTCGCCCCGTTTGTGGACAGCCACTACAGCATCCTGTAAATTCATAACGCCTGCTGCTACCAGTGCGGAGTATTCGCCAAGACTGTGACCGCCGGCAGTTTCACATTCCAGCCCGTGCTCCTGCATCACGGCCAGAGCCGCAACGCTGCAGGTCAGGATAGCCGGCTGCGTATTCTTTGTCAGGCGCAAATTTTCTTCTGGCCCTTCAAAGCACAGTTTGCTGATGGAAAAGCCGAGCGCTTCGTCTGCCTCTTCAAAGACTTTTTTAGCGCAGGCATAATTATCATAAAAATCCTTACACATGCCAACTTTTTGAGCTCCCTGTCCCGGGAATACAAATGCTACCTTTGACAATGGAATCAACCTCACTTTCATTTCTTTCTGAAACTAACGTCAGCATTTCATCTATAACGATAAAAACAAGAGTTTATTCTGAAAACTACTTCGCCCACTTTACCAGGGCACCGGCCCAGGTAAGGCCTGCACCGAAAGCAACCATAATCACATTGTCGCCTTTCTTCAACTTTCCAGCCTGTCGTGCTTCCGTCAGACAGACCGGAATACAGGCGGCTGACATATTGCCGTGTTTGTCAATGTTAATCCACACTTTATCCCTGTCTATTTTCAGCCGGCTTATTGCATTATTGATAATCCGCATATTAGCCTGATGGGGAACCAACAGGGCAATATCATCGATCGTCATCCCGACTTTTTCTAACACCTTTTTGCAGGCGGCCGGCATCTTCCGGGCGGCAAACTTGAACACGTCCTGTCCGTCCATGTGGATTGTATGGTCATGAGCATCTACCGTCGCATGAGTTGCCGGATTGCGGCTGCCGCCGCCAGGCTGGATCAGGTGTCTGCCACCGGTACCGTCAGCCCCCATGTCAAGACTCAGAATCCCATAACCTTCTTCTACCTGCCCCAGTACCGCAGCGCCTGCGCCGTCACCAAACAGCACACAGGTATTACGATCCGTCCAGTCTGTAATACGGGAAAGCGTTTCTGCCCCTACAATCAAAATCTTTTTGTACAGTCCGGTAACAATACTCTGACTGCCGATACCCAAGCCGTACACAAACCCGCTGCACCCGGCAGACAGGTCAAAACAGGCTGCCTTTTTTGCCCCCAGCCTTGCCTGCAGCAGACAGGCTGTGGATGGATATTTATAATCCGGTGTTTCGGTAGCCACAATAATCAGGTCCAGTTCTTCCGGTTGCGTCTGCGCATCCGCTAATGCACGGAGTGACGCCTCATAGGCCAGATCGCTGGTAGCCTGTTCAGGCGCAGCTATGTGCCGGGCCCGGATTCCGGTCCGTTCTGTAATCCAGGCATCAGAGGTATCAACCATCTTCTCCAGATCCTGGTTTGTCAATATTTTTTCGGGCAGGTAACAGCCTGTCCCGATAATTCCAGCAGCATATGTCACAGTTTTTCTCCTGCCGCACCACGTTTCGTTCTGTTCTTTTAGCGCAGTGTGCCCACTACTTTATCTGCTTTGGTCTGTCTGGCAATATCTTCAGCAATCCGGCTGCAGATGTTACGTTCTACTCCATCCACTGCGGCGCCGATGGCATTTTTAATTGCTTTCGCCTTAGAAGAGCCGTGACAGATGAAGAACGGCGCCCTCACGCCCAGCAGCAATGCGCCGCCGTATGCTTCCGGGTCCAACCGTTTCTTCAGCCCACGCAGGGCCGGTTTAATCAGGAGTCCCCCAATCTTGGCCAAAAAGCCTCCGTTCAGGATAGCTTCTTTCACCATGGTCAGGATAGCTGTAGCCAGCCCTTCAGCCGCTTTCAGCACCACATTGCCCACAAAGCCGTCACAAACCACAACATCTACATTGCCTTTATTGATGTCACGGCCTTCCACATTGCCGATAAAATGGATCAGTTTCTCTTCCTTAAGCAACGGGTACGTGGCCAACGTTTGTTCATTACCCTTGATTTCCTCTTCCCCAATATTCAAAAGACCCACCCGGGGATTTTTGATATTCAGCATCAGTTCCGCATAAATGGAACCCATGATAGCATTCTGCAGCATATGTTCCGGCTTGGCGTCTACCTTGGCGCCACTGTCCAGCAAAACGGTAGTACCGGTCAGGCTGGGAATCGGCGTAGCGATCGAGGGACGGCCCACACCGCGGATGCGCCCCAGATGGAACAGCGCTGCTGCTACTGCCGCGCCCGTACTTCCGGAAGACACCAGGGCGTCACATTCCTTGTTACGCAACAGGTCTGTGGCCACCACAATAGAAGCATCCTTCTTCGTCTTCACCGCAATGCCGGGGTGCTCATGCATGCCAATTACTTCCGAGGCATGCCGGACAGTAAGACGCGGTTCGTTCTCCGCTCCATACGATTTTAACAGTTCCTTAATGGTAGGTTCATCCCCTACCAGCACAACATCACACTTATATTCTTTTACCGCCATAACAGCCCCCAGAACCAGTTCCTTCGGGCCGTAATCGGTACCCATAACATCCAGCGCAATTTTCATGCGGTTTTCAGCATCCTTTCCTGACAGCAGACCAATCCGGGAAAACCACCGGTCAATTCGTCTGCACAGTTACTGGCGGCCAGACATTCAGCCAATTCAGTAATTTTAATTAAAATCTGCAACATTCCGAACCGCAGCAATAATAAACTTCGCCCGGAACACTTCTGTAGTTTCCTTTTTAATGATGACCCGGATATAATACCTGTCATCTTTGATGTTCGTCACATCCGCTTTGGCCACCAGCCTGTCACCGGGATACACCGGCACCTTGTATTTTACATTGCTGACTGCCGTCAGGGCAAATTCTGTATCTACTAGCGCAAGAGCCAGTGTATCAGCCATGGCAAACATAAAATAGCCCCGTCCCACGCCAGTCTTACCCAACACCATATCGTGGGTTATGGTCAGCGTAGAAATAGCGGACCGGTTCAGTTCCAGATCGATCAGTTCGCCTACAATATCTTTCTGGTCAATCGCTTTCAGGCGCGTGCTGGCCGTACTTGCCATCATCCGGATTCGTTCCCGCAGCTCCGGTATATTTAATGCCAAACGGTCCAGGCGTACTGTAGGTACGCTGACCTTCAGCGTTTTTGCCAGTTGTTCGTCGGTTAAAAATGGATCCTTCTGAATCAGTTTCTGCAATTTTCCATGACGAATCAGTTTTTTCGAAGAATTCATTTTATCACCTCACTTTTAACACCTGGTTATAATACCTGCTTGTACGTATTATACTCTTTCTTCTTTATCTGTGCAAGTCCTTTGTAACAAAAAAATATAAAAAAGCACAATATTTGGTAGCTTTTCCCATGTACATTACACAAATCACATAATCCAAACAGAATTAGGACTGAAGTGTAAGCAGCGTAAAACGGAAAAAACCCTGAAGACCTTTATCCTCAGGGTTAATTCTCATTGCGAAATTATTCCTCGGTTTTGATAACTTCTTTCCCGTTATAGTAACCACATTCCGGGCACACACGGTGCGGCATCTTCATTTCGTGGCACTGCGGGCACTCAACCAGGCTCGGAGCAGTCAGCTTCCAGTTCGCACGACGGGAATCGCGGCGTGCTTTGGTCATTTTTCTCTTCGGTACTGCCATTTCCCATACACCTCCTAAACAAAAATGGTATTTAAAATTTTATTTGATGAACTGCTTTAATGCCGCAAGTCTCGGATCGACCGTGACGGTATCGCAACTGCAGGGATGGACATTCCGGTCTGCGCCACAAACTGGGCAGATTCCCAGGCAATCCTCTTTGCACAAGACCCTCAAAGGTTCTGCTAACAAAAGACCTTCACGCAGCGGCTCCGTAATATCAACTACATCCGATTCGTAGACATAAGCATCTGTTTCAACGCCCGGACTTCCCGACGGATAGTATTTCTCCAGCACTTCCGCAACGGAATCCGCCGAAAACTCTTTCAGGCAACGGGAACACAAACGGTTCACTCTTGCACTGACCAGCGCTTTCAGCAGAAGCACGTCCCCCACGTTGGTAATATCCCCCTCAATACGAACTTTGCCGATGATGGGCAGCTCCGTTTCGGTAATATCCAATTCCGCAGGTTCCGCTTCAAAACGCAGGAGCTTTGTTCCGGTTAAGTGCTTTCTTATCTCAGCGACATTTACTTTAATCATATTTCACCAATCGTTACAATTATAGCCATACATATAACCTTTGTCAAGAAAAAATCAGCAGGGAAAATCCCCGCATCTCTATAAATTTTGTGATAAAATAATTGTATAACAGGAAACTCATTATTGCAAGAGGAAGCTTTATATGTCTTTACACGCAATCGGAATCACAGCAGAATACAATCCGTTCCATAACGGGCACCGCTGGCAGCTGCAAACACTGCGCGAAAAGTCAGGTAACGTGCCGGTCATTGCCTGTATGAGCGGCTGGGTTGTCCAGCGCGGCGAGATGGCAGCAGCCGACCCCTGGATACGGGCTTCCATGGCAGTCCATGCCGGTGTGGATCTGGTAATACTGCTGCCCGCCTGGTACACCCTCCGCAGCGCAGACTACTTTGCCGCCGGAGCGGTAAAAACACTGGCGGCCACCGGCATCGTGGATACGCTGGTGTGCGGCGCCGAGCACTCCGGTACAACCAGCAGTTCCCTTTCTTCCACAGCCTCCTGGTCGCTGCTGACAGAAACGGAACAGCAGATAAAAACATTACTGCAACAGGGGTTATCCTACGGTGCAGCCTGGGAAACCGCAGCTTCCCAAAGCCAGAAAGACGCCGGCTGGTTTAAGGGAGCCAACAACCTGCTGGCTCTGGCCTATCAAAAAGCGCTGCTGCACAACCATCTGGCCATAGAGTTAATTACACTGCCACGACAGGGCAGCGGTTACAACGATACAGAACTCAGGCCACCCTACGCCTCTGCTTCGGCCATACGGACCGCCTTACGCAACGGTGTTTCCGCCGCAGAACTGGCCCCTTTCCTGCCGGATACTTCCCTCGCTTTGTTACAGTGCCGGGAAATCAACTACCCCGCCCGCTTCGCCCGACAGGAAGATATTCTGTCTCAGCTGTTGTCTGATCGGCTCGCCCGACAGGACGGCAACTACCTGTATGAACACAGCAGTGCCAGTCAAGATTTATGCTGCCGTTTCTACAACGCAAGACAGCGATTACAACGAGGCTTCACGGCATTCTGCCAGACAGTTGCCAATAAGCGGGACCCTCTTCCCTCAGTGCGGCGCCTTGCCCTGCAATTATTGCTGCAACGCTCCCGCGCCTTTTGGACTATCACACCGGACCCCGCTTATATTCGGGTACTGGCTTTCAACGAGCGGGGACGCGGTCTGCTGAAGCAAATGAAAAAAACCGCTTCGTTACCCGTCATTATCAAACCGGGCAGAGAAGAACAATATAAGGATACATCCCTGTACCCGCTGCTGCAGCTGGACTCTGCCGTCGCCGACCTGTTCCAGCTCCTCATCGGTAACACAGGAACGTACGGAAGCTGCTTTACCACATCGCCCGTGTATGTAAAGCAAACGTAATGTTTTACGCGACACACCGGAATACTCTCTCTGCGCTGACATAAAAACTCCTTATGCACTGTCACATTCCGTGCATAAGGAGTTATTTTTACGCCTCAAAAAAGCGGATGCCAGACAAAATCACAACACCATAATCCGCCAAGCATTTATATGTCAATCATGTCACACTGCAACCCATGATTATTCATCCGCCGGTTTTTCTTCGGCAGCAACCGGTTCTGCCGGTTCTTCTTCCTGAGGAACCACATGCTTCACCCGTGAAGCGATCACATCTGCCAGGCTCTTGCGCTCATCATTTACGCTGGAGCGGTTTTCTTCAATAGCGCGTAAGGCCGACTGCAGGCTGTTGCCCAGATAACCCAGCATATCGTCCGCATACTGCAGGGAATCGGTCTTAACCTGGTCCGCATACTGGTCTGCACCCTGCTTTATTTCGTCTTCATAGCGCTGGGCAGAAGTCTTGATATCCTTGGCCAGCATCTCCGCCTGGCGCACGATTTCCTCCTGACGTACCAGACGTTCTGCTTCCTCTTTGGCAGCCGTAATAATATGCTCTGCCTCCGCATTGGCCTTTTCCACCGTAGCAGCAGCCTCTTCCCGGGCAGAGTTCAGAATATTCTTGGAGTCCTCCAGCACCTTGCCTGCATTCTTTACTTCCTTGGGAATCGCTTCCTTCAAATCATCCAGGATTGCAGACAAATCGCTTTCTTCCACGATAATCTTATCCGTCAGCGGAATCCGGTTCGCTTCGGAAATCAGGTTATATAAATCATCAAAAATCTGATCTAACGTTACATTTGTGCTTAGTCTCTCCAACATATTCATATCCTCTTTCTTTCTTCAATTTAGCATCCGGACCGTCAACGTTTTCAGGATATGTTCCACCTGAATCCGCAAACCTGTGCTATCCGGACATAACCGCAATTATTTGGTTTTGCGCTTCTGATATTTATTAATCAGCTCTGCCACACCTGCCGGTACAAGCTGATTAATATCGCCGTCAAATGCCAGCAGTTCCCGCACACCGGACGAACTGATGTAGGAATAATTGGCATTCGTCATGATAAAAACCGTTTCCAGGGATTCATTGATTTTTTTCAACAACAATGCCCGCTGGAATTCATATTCAAAATCAGTGAAAGCCCGCAGTCCTCTGACAATAAAGGAAGCTTGTTCCTTTTCGCAGAACTCATTTAACAAACCGCTGCAGCTGGTCACCCGAACATTTGGCAGGTGAAATGTAGCCGCTTTCAGCATCTCCACTCTTTCTTTCGGAGAAAACAGGGATGTTACTTTGCCCGGATTATAGAACACACAGACGATGATTTCGTCAAACATCCGGCTGGCACGCTCAATAATATCAATGTGCCCTTTAGTCACTGGGTCAAAACTGCCTGAACACACAGCTTTGCGCATCATGGCTCCCCCTTATGCGGTAAATTTGAAACATGTCCAATTATCTATGTTTCGACGCTGTTTTATAAAACCCTTTCATGCTTATGCTGAACTGCCAATCATCTCCATAGCTCCAACGACTGCAATTCAAGCACTCTTTCGTAAAAAACTCAGCACGGTTTCCCCGTACTGCTGGCTCCGGAAGATTTCATATCCCTCCGGCACCGCGCCGACAATATCATCATGCATAGAATGTTCCGCGATCAGCCAGCCGTTGCCTGCCAAAAGCGGGCATTTAACCAGTTTTGCCAGGATTTTCTGAATCCACCCTTTATTATATGGAGGATCTACAAAAACCAGTTCAAAACGCTGCCCCTGCTTATATAACAGTTCCATGGCCGATTCCGCATCACACTTCATCACCTTGCAGTCCGCCTCTGCCCGGCATTTTACTATATTGCTGTCCGTAAGCTTCAGGGATGTCCGGCTGTTATCCACAAACTGCACAAACCTGGCGCCGCGGCTCCAGGACTCCAGTCCCAAATTGCCGCTGCCGGCGAACAGGTCAAGCACAGCGGATCCCACGATTTTGGCGCCAATAATATTGAACAGGGATTCTTTCACCCGGTCCGCCGTAGGACGCACATCATAGTTCTTCGGCACGTTCAGATGCAACCCCCGCGCCTTACCGGTAATAATTCGCATCGCGTTCCAGGCCGCGCCTTTCTGTCTGTTACTTCAGACAATACAAATTTACCGCACCTGTTCTCCCGACTATCCGGGATTTGATACGGGACATTAATTTTCTTATCTATCATACAACAAAACTGTCGTTTTGTCACTTTCCGATTGCTAAATATTGTAACAAATCTGTGAAAAACACAAAATATAGTATGTTTTTGTCTTAAGCGCTTTATTTTTATACAGCTTCCCCCGGTTCTAAAACCAAAATCAAAAGCAGAAAAGCCGTTTACCAGCTTCGGGAGGAACCGCCGCCACCGCCGGATCCGCCGCCGAATCCGCCGCCGGAACTTCCCCCGCCGCCACCGCTGGATCCGCCGCCGCTGAAGATAGCAGAAAGCAGAATTTCAAAAAACAGGGTTGCAAAAAATCCCCCCAGGAAAACCCCATCAATAATAACAAATGCCAGCAGGATTACCGTCCATCCAAAGATGTCCACCAGTTCCCCGGCGATATACAGGATATTCTCAATCACACCTTCCGGTTCTTTCTTTTCGGAAGACCCGGTACTCTCACTCTGCACTGCACCTGCATTGACGCCCTTATCGGTACGGTCCCGGGAACCATCTGCTGCCATGCTGCTCTGTGTAGTATCCGTGGAACCCCGGGCAGCAGTATCGCCGGAACCCGTTTCTTTTTGCGTGTCATCCGGCCGGGACTGGGCAGTAGTTCCGTTCTGCTCCGCCAGTGCCTTTTCAAACAACTCTTCCGTTGTCTGACCGTCCGCGCCGGGTCTCACAGCATCCGGCGAATGGTTTGCGTAACCGGAAACCGCCAGCTGCACATTATACTCTTTGGCAATCCTCCGGGCCAGCGCTTCATAACCGCGGGCAATGCCCTCTTCATAGTTTCCCTTGCGGAAATACGGAATCATATACTGATCCTGGATCTGTCCGGTAACACCGTCTGTCAGGGCGCCTTCCAATCCATAACCCACTTCAATCCGGGACTTGCGGTCGCCGGTAGAAATCAGCATCAGCACGCCGTTATTTTTTTCCTTGTTTCCAATGCCCCATTGCCGAAGAATCTGCAGAGAATAATCTTCCAGAGGAGCCCCTTTCAGACTTGGTACCGTAACCACCACCAGCTGGGCCGTAGTCTTCTGGTCAAGCTGACGCCCCAGACTTTGCAGATAACCGGAAACGGACGCAGAAAACACTCCGGCATTATCCTGTACGTAAATACCGGAGGAAGCCGTTGGTTTCGGCGGAATCTGCAACGAAGTATTGTCCACCGTTTCCACGGGAGCAAATAGCCATATTAAGAAACTGAGAATAAGAAAGAATACCAATTCTTTCAGGAATGTGAACATAGTCAGAACTGCACTTTCGGAACTGCCTTGGCAGTCTCTTCCACTTTAAAGTAATCCCGCTCCGTAAATCCCAGCGCCCCGGCAAATAATGAGTAGGGCAGCGATTTAATCTTTGTATTGTAATTCTGCACTGCGTCATTGTAGTCCTTGCGGGCAACTGCGATACGGTTTTCCGTTCCGGACAGTTCATCCTGCATCTGACGGAAGTTCTGATCCGCTTTCAGCTGGGGATAATTTTCCGCTACCGCCAGCAGGCGGGATAATGCTCCGCTCAGCTCCGTATTGGCCGATAACTTATCACCCACGGATTTCGCGCCCGCCATCTTCGCCCTAGCATCGGACACTGACTGGAACACTTCCTTTTCGTGACTTGCGTATCCCTTCACTGTATTCACCAGATTGGGAATCAAATCGCTGCGACGCTGCAGCTGGTTATCCACCTGGGACCACTTGCTGTCCACATTTTCGCGTGAGGATACCATGCCGTTATAAAAGCCGAATACAGAACCCACCGCCAGTACAATAACCATCAGAATACTTACCAAAACACTCATGGAACTACCTCCTGTAACACCAAAATTTAATCTTTATTTCTCGGACATACGATTGATTGTAATATCTTTATGATTATTATATCATATTTTTTGCCTCTTTACCTCTGTTTGCCGAAATAATATCCTTAAGAAAACACGGATTGATTCGTCTGCACTAAAAAATCCATTTGAATTACCAAATTAAATGTTGTACAATAATGGAGTTCGTGAACATGGATTACTAAAGAAGGTCTTTCTGATGTTTTTAAAAAATCCCAGAGTAAGAACAGTTTTAATTGGTTTTGTTTGTTTCTTTGCAATCTGCGCAGGCCTGTTTGCTTATGCCCACCACATCGGTTCCCCGGTTCTGGAATCCGGACGGCTCGAATGGATTTCCAGAGTCATTTACGGTCCGAACGTACGACGGGAAATAGCCCGCCTGAAACATGCAAAAGAGCTTTCTCCGGAAATTTTTCCGATTACCGCCCTTTGCTATCACGAAGTAAGACCTGACCGGGCAGATGACTTCCTGAATGTGAATCCGAAAATATTGCGTCGGCATATCCGGGAATTCAGGGAAGCCGGTTTTACATTTATTAATGTGGACGACCTGCGACAGTATGAAGCCGGTACGGCACAGCCGCCGGAAAAGGCGGTTCTCCTTTCATTTGACGACGGCTATGCGGATAATTATAAGTATGCCTATCCGGTATTGCGGGAGGAAAAAGTAACCGGTACCTTTTTTGTGGTCAGCAGTATGGTCGGAAAAGACAACCGGATGACTGCAGATCAGTTGAAAGAGATGCAGGCAAACGGCATGAGGATCGGTTCCCATACCGTTAATCACGAAGTGCTGACAAAAAAGAGCGCAGAACAGATTGATTATGAACTGCGGGTGTCCAGGGAACAGTTGGAAAAGATACTGGGGAAACCGGTCTGTGCGCTAGCCTATCCAGGCGGGATGGTAAACAGCACCGTGCAGTCCATAGCTGAAAAGTATTACGACATGGCATTTATCGCTTCGGTTATACCTGATACAAAACAGACCAGGTACACACTGCAGCGTTATGGCGTGTTCAACTGGAACGAGCATATCGAATCAATTTTCAGGAACAAGTGATAGCCTTGCGTGTTTAGTTCGTATACAATCAAACAATGTGGGAAAGTCGCGCCAGCAATCAGCCGTTCACTTCTTTTACAAAGAAACACAGATTTTTTAAAAAAAGCTGGTAATTCTTTGGAAACAGGTGTATAATAGCATACGTAAATTGAATTTGCTCGGATAGCTCAGTTGGTTAGAGTGCTGCCCTCACATGGCAGAGGTCCAGGGTTCGAGCCCCTGTCCGAGTACCAGAAAAAAGAATCCCGGAAACGCATCGGTTGCGTTTCCGGGTTTTTGTTTTATTTACGCACAAATAGTTATAAAGCCATGCCAATGAGCAGCGGCTAAGGCAATTATGTTTTCTCTCAAAGGAAGCTTCATCAGCTTTTCATTTTATCCCAAATCACGCCCACTGCAGCACCTATCACCGCCACAGTGAACCAGCCGAATCCTTCCGTATACAGCGGCACCGATGCCAGGATGCTTTCCATAGGAACCGGAATAGATGCTGCCTTCAGCCCTTCCACAACAGCAAACAACGTAACGATCCACATCGTACAGCGGAACACACGCTTGTTGCCACCGAAGCCAAACACATTCAACAAGGCCAGGGCAATCATAACCGGATATAAGAAACACAGAACAGGAATCGCCATCTTGATGATCATATCCAGCCCGAAGTTTGAGAGCAGGAAGCTGAGAAGCGCCACCAGAAATCCCATTGTTTTTTTGGACAGCTTTTGGTTGAACAGGATATGGAAATAATCGCCAATAGCAGCAATGAGACCGATGCTGGTAGTAAGACAGGCCAGAATGATGATGGCGGAAAGGATAGCGGTACCGCCTGCGCCCAGATATTCATGGGCCGTTGCCACAAGGATGCCGGCGCCGTTGGAAAACTCACCGGACAGATAACGGTGCGCTTCCGCTCCCGCGTACCCCAGGAAGTAATAGATGACGGCCAGCAGGGCCGCGGCAATGAGACCCGCGCACAGACAGGTCCGGATCAGATTTTTTTTGCCTTCAATCCCCAGTGTCTTAATGGAAGTCAGTGTTGCCGCGCCAAATAGAAAAGATGCCAGTAAGTCCATGGTATTGTACCCTTCCTGGAATCCTTTCAGGAAAGGGGTGTTCAGATAGGCATCCTGAGGTGCGCCCGGCACAAAAGACGGCGCCAGCAGCACTTTCACGAACAGTACCGCAAGGCATACCAGCAATGCGGGTGTCAGAATTTTTCCCAGCCAGTTCAGCACTTTGGACGGATTATTCGCCACATAAAAGCTGAAAGCAAAATACAGGGCGGAATACAGAGCCAGCTGCCACGCTTCCGTAGTTCCCAGCAGCGGTTTGATACCGATTTCATAACTGAACGCAGCCGTGCGGGGAATCGCGAACAACGGCCCGATGGCCATGCTGGACAAAAACATGATAATCTTTGCGTACGCAATATTAACAGGCGCCGCTACCTCCGTCAGGTCGGTACCGCCGGTCATAGCGATGGCCAGCACCCCCAGAATGGGAAGACTCACACCGGTAATGCAAAAGCCTAACGTAGCAATGTTCAGATTGCTGCCGGCCAAATACCCGAACAGCGGCGGAAACAGCAGATTGCCGGCGCCAAAAAACGAAGAAAACAAAACTAAACTTACTGGAATCAGTTTACTGAGGGAAAGGGAATTGTTCATAAAATCACCTGCTATGAAAACGAAAACGCACTTGTCGTGCGTTTTCATAATTGATAATGCAAACTCAAACTGCTTTATTTAACAACAATACGATAATACTTCTTCTTGCCTTTACGAATCAGCACGCCGCCATCTTCCGCGAACAGCTCCGGTGTCAGCGTGAATTCCGCATCTTCCACCGCCGCATTGTTCAGGTACAGACCCCGCTGGGCAATCATCTGCCGTGCTTCCCGCTTGCTGCTGAATACTTTCTGCGCAGTCAGGACGTCAACCAGTTTGGCAGTCTTCTCTGCTTCGGAAATCTCCAGCGTGGGCACATTCTCCATATCCGCGCCGCCGCCAAACAGGGCTTCCGTAGCATTCACCGCTTTGTCCGCTTCCGCCTGGCCGTGAATCAGCTTGGTCACTTCATAGGCCAGCACCTTTTTCGCTTCGTTGATTTTTTCGTCTTTGTACGCTCCCAGACGGCGGACTTCCTCCATAGGCAGGAAGGTCAGCAGCGCCAGGCATTTTTCCACGTCAGAGTCGTCCACATTGCGCCAATACTGATAGAAATCATAAGGCGAACATTTTTCCGCATCCAGCCACAGGGCGCCCTTTTCCGTTTTGCCCATTTTGCGGCCGTCACTGGTGGTAAGCAGCTTACAGGTAATGCAGAAAGCCGGTTTCTGGTCTTTGCGGCGAATCAGTTCCACGCCGGCCAGCATGTTGGACCACTGGTCGTCGCCGCCCATTTCCAGCACACAGTTATAGTTCTTATGCAGCGTATAAAAATCATACGCCTGCATGATCATATAGTTAAACTCAAAGAAAGTCAGGCCCTTGTCCCAACGTTTCTTATAGCACTCGGCCGCCAGCATGTGGTTCACGGAAAAATGCGTGCCCACTTCCCGCAGCAGGTTCACGTAATTCAAACTCAGCAGCCAGTCTCCATTGTTCACCATCAGCGCCTTGCCGTCGGAAAAGTCAATGAACTTGCTCATCTGCTTTTTGAAGCACTCAATGTTGTGGTTGATAAATTCCGGCGTCAGCATCTTGCGCATATCGTCCTTGCCGCTGGGGTCGCCGATCATACCGGTGCCGCCGCCCAGCAGTGCGATGGGACGGTGCCCCGCCCGCTGCATATGGGCCATAGCCATCAGAGCAATAAAGTGACCGACATGCAGACTGTCCGCCGTCGGGTCAAAGCCAATATAAAACGTGACCTTTTCCTTTTCCAGTAATTCGCGGATTTCCTCTTCGTGGGAAACCTGTGCAATAAAGCCCCGTTCCTGTAATACATCAAAAACAGACATCGATCTTACATCCTCCTGAAACTTTAACCAGAAATTTGAACACAGCCCACAGCGGGGGAAGTGTCCATGTGCAGATACATATTCCAATTGTATCCGCTTTTATAAGTATGTATTATTGTAACTCATTTTTCTTATAACTGCAAGGAATGTTTTCTTGACGTAGCCGCCGTAATTACATATAATAGTCATATGCAAAAAGTGAATTGCATACAGCACTGTTAAAACGCAAGATGAAGATATAGGAGGATATTGAAATGAGACCAGATTTAGTTGTTCCGGGCGAAAATGAAGAGAATTTTGTCGTTGCCCGCGACGCGCGTGTTGTTACCGTACCCTTTTCCCCGATTGAAAAACGGTTTGCCAAAGAAAAACCCCAGCTGATGCCCGGGCTGCAAAAACTCCGGGAAGAACTGGGCGACGCGGAATTTGACCGCCTGATCACCCGCATCCACAATATCAACGTGTCCGGAGAACGCTGCCTGATCGTAGCGGAAAGTGAACTGCATCGCACCTTTATTTTACGGGATGCCCTGCCTGCCATTTCCAGAGCGTTTAACGTAAGCAATATCCGCGTAGTCACCCAGGGATAAAAACTATTTTTATTTTCCAGTTGACAAATTGGGATGAATCATCTATAATGAATTCGTTGTCGGGGCGTGGCGCAGTTTGGTAGCGCGCTTGTTTCGGGTACAAGAGGCCGTGAGTTCGAATCTCGCCGCCCCGACCAAATTAAAAAATAACCGGAAGTCAGGTAACAGCTGGCTTCCGGATTTTTATTTTTCTAAACCTTTTTTGAAACAAAAACTCTGCTTTTTCTTTTTCCGTATCGCACTGTATGCGTAAGGAAACACGGATTTATTTCTTATAAGCCCTTTATTCCCGCAGTATCCGCATCGTCTCCTCGTAATCCGCCCGGGCTTCCGGGAAAAATACCGTGGCGCAATAACAGTGCGGCATGTCTTTTGCCATTTTCAGATGATGCTTTACACCGGCTTTGGTCAGCATTTCATCATAAGCCTCCGCTTTGGCGGAAAGAACCTCTGATGTACCGTAATAGATCCACGTTTCCGGAAAATCCGAAAAATCCGCCCCGTCACAGCTCTGCATCCACCGGGGAACCGTTTTATTCCCATGGGACAGCAGCGGTTGTATCGTTTTCATATACTGTGCCGAAAGCATGATGTCTTTTCCGTTCAGGGACTGCATCTTCTCCCACTCTTCGTCCGTTGCGGGTACGCCGCCGGGTGAGATCAGCACCAGTTTTTCCGGCATGGGCAACGGGTTACAGTTATCATTCAGGTAGGCCCCCAGCAACAGCAGCAGCGCTCCGCCGGAAGAATAGCCGTACCAACGCACGTCTTCGTATTCCCGGCACATTTTGGCATACACTTCATACAACATGCGGACGCTGTCCCGAATCGTGTATTCATCGCACAGCGGGTAATAGGGAAACCACACATCCGCCCCCGTATTAGCCGCCATCTTTTTGGCAAAGCCCACGAACATCCGGGGAGGCGCCAGCAGCAAACCGCCGCCATACACACACAGGACAGCCCGTTTCGGTTTTTCCCTGTGACAAATCGCCAGGCAGTGGAAATCTCCGGAACGGTTCTCCTCCGTAATACCGTCCAAATCCTCCACCCGTACCAGTACGTCCCGGTAGGCAAACTTTCCGTCACCCGGAATGAAGAAACGATTCAGCTTGTTACGGCTGCGTATCTGCTTCAGCATTTTATCCCTGGGCAGACCGGTGATCCGTTTACTCCCGGACAGACGTACCAGAAGCTTCGTTATGATAAACTGTATGCTCATGAAACCGTAACTTCCGTGGTGCCCTTGATTAATTTTTCCTGCTTCCCGTTCAGGCACAGCACCTGCATCCGGACCTGCAGTTTATTCTCCTCACCTTCCACCGGTTCAGCCTTCATGACTTTGGCTTCCGTTGTAATAGTATCGCCCGGATACACCGGGGCCATAAAGCTCGTTTCGATTACGCCGCTGGTCAGCCAGTCCCTGCCAAAGGTATGGATCATCAGTTCCTGAATAAAAGCCACGCTTAACATGCCATGAGCAATCGTCCCACCGTAACGCGTGGTTTTGGCAAATTCCGGATCAATGTGCAGCGGATTGTGGTCTTCCGCCGCGTCTGCATAGTGGTTAATCATTTCCTGGGTCACATTCTTAGCCGGCAATGTAAACACATCACCTTTACTGATTTCTTTCATTTTTTCCTCTTCCCGCTTCCAGTCGTGAAGCCTCACATCAAAACAATCCTACACATTACGAAACTACTCTGTAGCACAGGATGACGATTCGCAATGCTTCTTCCGTATTCTCCCGGATTCTTCCGATTACGCCGGCAAAATAATGGTGATTTCGCTTTCCGCAGCCAGCTCCCCGGCTTCATTAAACGCTTCTACTTTTTGCACCACAAATTTCAGGCCGCGTTTTTCCATTTTCTCTTTCACCTGACCCCGCAGTGTCAGCGTTTCATCCCAGTGAATGGGATAATGGTAACGGAATACCTGCTTCATATGAACAGTTCCGTTTTCCAGCTGTTCACCGGTCAGTGCTTCCCACCGGGTATAGACGGCAGCATAGGCCGGGGGAACCAGACGTTCCGCCCCATACAGCGGTTCATGGTCCTCCACCGCTGCCAGATAGGCCTTCACCGCTTCCTCCGTCACTTTGAATTTCTTTTCGGGGTAAGGCACCCCCACTTGTACTTCCGCAAACTTCATGATTCTCACCACGTCCAACCCGTAACCGGATCGGATTTTCCTTTCATCCGGAGCAATCCGGAAAAATTTATACTGAATTCGTTCCCTGCTTCGTCTGTTCCTTTTCCCGCTCCTCGATACGTTTTCCCACTTCTTCCGCAAAATCCGCGGCAAGCTCCAGTCCGACCTGCAACCCTTTTCGGATCTGGCGGCCGGTTTCCGCCACCGCACTCAGCAAATCCTCAATCTGATGGGATTCGGAAATCCCTGTTTTGCACCAGATGGCAAAATGTTCGCAGTTGTTCGTCCACAGACTGTACTGCGTTTCACCGATGCGTTCCCGGGCGCGGATCACCGTTTCCTCCGGCGTGTACAGGTGATAGTTACTGATTTTCAGCACGTCCCACAGGGTCTGCGCCTTTTCCGGATGGGCAAACTTTTTCCGGAATTCCGCAAAGGGTATTTCCTCCGTAGGACGCCCGTACACTTTCGGGAATTCACAGATGCTGTAAACAAGGCTCCCGTTCAGGAACTCCTCCATATCTGCCTGATGGATGCATATCTTATAATGATCCGATGGGTCAATATCGTAATGAATCACCTTGTTGGCGCCTGCATAAATACCATAATGCTCATAACCGATGCGGTGCACGCAGATTACGTCCCCATACTCCGGATCCTCCAGCAAGCCCGGATCCGTCTCCAGGTCCAGCGCCTGTCGCACATTACTGGAAAACTTGTTGGCCGCCACAAAGACGGGATTGATCCGGCTGCCGATCTCGTCGCGAATCTCATTCAGCTTCGTCTCAATTTTATCTCCAATGGTATCAGGCAGTATTTCATCCTGTTCCTGCCTGACAGCATCCTCTTCTGTTTCGTTTTTGTCTAATCCGGTTTTCTCTAATTCTGTCATCACGCAAACGTTGCCTTCCCTATTTATATTTCTTATTACACTTTATTTACAGTTTATTGCCAATCATTACAATCGTTTAGCGGTTTACCGATAATCGGCTCCGTATGTTTTCAGTCTTTTCTTTCATAAAATTATGAATCTGTTTGGCTTCTTACCGCTTCTTTCCGAAATAAATCCATAACCCGCCTAAAATACAGAACATCCCCAGTGTCTGCTGCAGCACAATGTGTTCCCCAAAAATCAGGAACGCAAGGAGGATCGTTCCCACCGGTTCACCTAAAATACCCATGGTGACAGCCGTTGCCGGAAGATATTTCAGCAACAGATTGAACACACACTGCCCCCCTACCGTGGCAAACAGGGCAAGACCTGCAAAGCATCCCCATGTCTGCAGGGAATATCCGGTAAAGGGCTGACCTGTAACCAGCGCATATACAGCAAGGCAAACTGTACTTGCCGAATAACAAACAGCCGTGTATGGCAGCACGTCCAGTTCTTTTCGGAGAATCTGCCCCACAAGAAAATGCAGGCTGATGACCCCCGCCGAAGCAAAGGACAGGACATCGCCCCAGAAAGCCGCGCCGCTGACCTGAAAATCGCCCCAGCCTATAATCACGGAGCCGGCAATCGCCAGAAACACACCCGCCATCCCCTGCTTCGTTACGGTTTCATGCAGCAGCATTCCGCCCCACAAAATGGAAAACAGTGGCTGCAGGGACACCAGCACCGTAGAACTGGCTACCGAAGTGTATCGCAGCGATTCAAACCACATCACCCAGTGAATAGCCAGCAGGGCGCCGGAAACAACAGCCAGCCTCCATTGGCGGGCGCTGAGCTGCCATAACTGCTTCCGTTCTTTCTTCCGGCACAACAAAGCCGGAATCAGAACACACAACGTAAACAGCAGGCGATAAAAGGCAATGATACCGGAGGGCGCTTCCGCCAGTTTGACAAAAATTGCTGATGTGGACAGGAACAGCACGCCCAGTCCTAACGAACCATACAGAAAAAACGTTGATTGCATCCGTTCACTTACTTTCCAAGTTTCGCTTCATCGGTTCACGGAACCGGGTCGCATTGCAAAACTGCAACGCATCTCACAAATGATCGATGGAGCCCCGGATGTGGGTGTAGATTACTTTTGCTCCCGTCAAAGGTACCACGATGGGTTCCAGTTCCCGCAGGTCTTCTACCCGCCATCCTTCTTTCCGCTCCTCCAGCAGTTTCAGCGCATCGTCCAGCGTCTCCGCTTCCACAATGGCCAGCGCGTCCAGATAGAACTCGTTCACCACGCAGGGCTCGTTGATCATGCTGTGGCTGTGATAGGTTTTATTATGGCGCCAGATATAAAGATTCATCCCGATCCCTCCCTAATCCTGCCGGCATTCTGTAAATTTCATAATAATCCATTTTTATTATACTATATTAACCGAAAAAATAACATGACAAATCTTCAGGAAACGCTGATTCATTCGTCTGCACACTGACCGAGGGCATCGCGCAGCCTCATTTAATCAGCGTCTCCTATAAAAAAGAAAAATCCCGATTCACTGCTGAACCGGGATTTCGTTTCACAACCAAGCACCGTTTTTATCTTTTGCTCTTACCTTTTTGTTTCGCATTGCGACTCTGTTCTCTTTTTGTTTTCACGCTGTCATTCTTTTACTTTTTAGTATCGCGCTGCGATTCCGAAACGGAGCTTCCGCAAATTTTAGGAAAACGCCACAAGATTATTTTGCAAACTTCGCCAGTTCTTCCGGAACCTTCAGACCCAGCTTTTCAGCCTGGGCTTTGTTAATGCTGGGAGTGAATTCTTTCTGGAACGAAATGGGCATATCCTGAGGTTTTGCTTTGCCGCTGAGAATATCTCCGGCCATTTCACCGCTGATCACACCCAGCTGGAAGAATTCAATGTTCACACTGGCGGTAGCGCCGCTCTTTAACAGGATGGCATCTGCCGCAATCACAGGAACCTTTGCTTCATTCGTAATCGCTACCAGCGCAGGCGTGGCGGAAGCAATCACGTTATCGGTAGGAACATAGATGAACTCAACGCCCTTACTTACCAGGCTGCGGGCAATTTCCTGAATATCGTTAACGGTGTTCACGCTGCCTTCTTCATAGGCAACGCCCGCTTTTTTCAGATGTTCTTCCGCCATTTTGATTTGAATCAGAGAATTCATTTCGCTGGAGGTAAACATCAGGCCTACTTTCTTGGCGCCCGGTTTAAGTTTCAGACCCAGGTCCAGCTGTGCCGCGACCGGAGCCATATCGCTTGTACCGGTTACATTGGTTTCCGGTTTTTTATCCGACTTCACCAGTTTTGCACTTTCATAGCTGGTAATCGCGCTGCCCACGATAGGGATCGTTTTCGTGGCGTTGGCCATGGTCTGGGCAGACGGCGTCGCAATGGCACAAATTAAATCAACATTATTATTTACAAAACGCTGGGCGATCGTCTGCAGGTTGGACTGGTCTGCCTGGGCATTCTGCACATCGTATTTTACATTTTTGCCTTCTTCAAACCCTTTCTTCTTCATGCCTTCAATGAAGCCCTTGCGGGAATCATCCAATGCCTGGTGTTCTACCAGCTGTACGATGCCGACATTGTATACTTTGGCCGCGTCCTTCTTCGGAGCATCCGCCTTCTTGTCACCGCCGCCGCAGCCTGCCGCCGCAAACGCCATCATGGAAAGAAGCATACCGGCCGCTAAAAACCTTTTGCTTTTAAAAAACATACACTTACCTTCTTTCGTTAATATATTTACATGAATTAATGATACAAAATTAAATTGCTAAAGTCAACCCGAAATTGCAGAGAATAGATAATTAATACCGGAATTCACAAAAGGGCATGACGAAATAACCGCAGCCTGCTTTTGCAAGCCGCAATGACCCGGCATGCTATTAAGGATACGCTGATTACGTATAAAAGCCTTTACATCCTGGCCCGAAGATAATCCATCGCTTCCGGAAGGTTCTCCACAATCACTTCAGCCAGTCTGCGCATTTCGTCATCGGGCTGCTGCATGTCCGGCACCATGATGGGATGCATCCCGGCCCGGTGTGCCGCTCGGATTCCGTTAAAAGAATCCTCCAGCACATAACAGTTTGCAGGAACGGCTCCCAGCGCTGCCGCCGCTGCCAGAAAAATATCCGGTTCCGGCTTGCTGCGGGGCGCCATGTCCCCGCCCAGGACCGCGTCAAAACAGGACAGCAGGTGCGCTTCATCCAGCTCCAGCTTCACAATATCCGAACGGGTGGAAGAAGCCAGCGCCAAGGGCACGCCCCGTTGTTTCAGTTCTTGTAAAATTTCCGCAACTCCGGGTTTTAAAGGAAGCCTGCCCTCTCCATACCGTTCACGGAACAAAGCCGTGACTTCCTTTTTATACGTTTCATACGGAAAATCTTCCCCGTATTTTTCCCGGAACCGTTTCCCCGTTTCCTGCCGGTTATTGCCCTGGACCCGCATGCATATTTCCACAATATCCGGAATGTTGTGCTTTTCGGCAATGACCTGCCAGCATTCGATCACCAGCCGCTCCGAATCAAAAATCACGCCGTCCATATCGAAGATGACGGCCTGTACCTTTTCCTTCATTGTCAGTTATCCTCCTGCTATCTATTATAAACCATGTTGTCATGTTATAATAGGAGTATCACAAAAATTCAGAAGTTTTATTTTGAATTTTCGGGGAGGTCTGCACCATGAATCGTATCCGCCATTTAATTCTCACATCCGGCACTTTGCTGATGCTCACCGCCGGCATTTGCTTTGTAACCGCTCCGGCCGACGCCGCCGTAACCCCTGCCGCCCCGTTGCAGGAGGAAATGCAATTCCTCACCCCTTTGCAACAGACCGAAGACGAACGCCTGATGGCGGTTTTGTGGGTACAGCGTTCCGCCGAATACCGCGGCCTGAGCTACCAGGCCTACAATCTGGCAACCATGGAAGTGGATAAAGCCCTCGCACAACGCAGGGAAGAAGAAAAGACCTTGCGGAAAGCAACCGCAAACAGAAACAGGGAAAGACAACGGAACGGCACAAAGTCTCGCGATGACGGACGCATTCCGCCAGAAAACGAAACGGGAAAACAGTCGGGGCAAAAAGGCAGTCTCCGCCCGCTGGCCGTCGTTCTCGACATTGACGAAACAGTCGTCAGCAATGCGCCGATTGGGGTGTATTATCTTGAACATCCTGAAGCAAGAGCCAATTACAATGCCTGGGAGCAGTGGATCGTGCAACAAAACGATTTGCTGCCCGGCGCCGGGGACTTTCTCAAATACGCCGATAAACACGGCATTCAGGTTTTCTACGTAACCGGCCGCGGTCCTCAGGACAAAGAGGCTACCAGTCGTTTTTTACAGAAAGCCGGTCTCCCCTTTCCCGACGCAACCCATCTGCTGATGAACGACCGCAGCGGCAGCAAGATGAACCACTTCGCCCGACTGGCGCAGCGCTATGATATCATCTGCTATCTGGGCGACAACGCCGGCGATTTTCCCATCGGCGCGGTGCGGGAAGACAATCCTGTAATTTATAAAGAGGAAAAAAACGACAAAAATTTCGGCAGCGCAACAACGATACATAACAACGGAACAAAACACCTTGCTGTTGCTAAAACGAAAACAGAAATACAAAACGGTAAGCCCAAAACCGAAATGCCGCTGGATATTGAGTCTATGCTGAAGCATGATAAAAATGCAAAACGCAACCGAATCGTTGACGAACATAAACATTCCTTCGGCACTAAATTCATCCTGCTGCCCAACCCCATGTACGGCGACTGGGAAAGCAACCTGGCGAAAAAATACCGCAAGCTGCCGCCAGAGCAGCGTATTGCCTTACGGAAAGCAGCGCTGAAGCGTTTTGAAATCAGAGATAAAAGAAAGTAAAAATTCACATTTCGTTTGATTGCTTTTACGGACAACTTGTGCTACAATTCATATACACAAAATCTGCGGAAACAATTCTACTTTACCGGGGGTGTAAAGGCTTCGACGGGTATAGGTGGTGTACGATAAGCGAGCCGTGGTTCCATCAGCACGTTAAACGGTGGACGTTTAAACTTAAACGCAGATCACGAATTAGCACTGGCAGCCTGATTTAGGCTCCCGTTCTGCCAATCCGGCTCCCGCAGGAGCGGTAAGAACGTCACTTAGCGGGATCGTCCGTGAGCAAGGTTCGTAGCTCCGGGTTAAATCTTACGAACTAGCGATGGCGCAGCCGGTCGGCAGGCGGTGTCAGAGCGAAACACAGTATGCTGTCTGCGCTCGGAGAAAGTTGTATGACAATATGTTCGGACGAGGGTTCGACTCCCTCCACCTCCACCAAATTGTACAATTCCACATTTACAATGTCAGGTGTGGTGAAAAATAATACGGAGATGCTTGTTAAACAGGCATCTCCGTGTTTTTTTATGATAATTATTCTGATGTTAAAAGCATGGCTTGTATCCGGCAGGGCTGTCAGACCAGGCCAAATGCAAATGCCCGGTGAGAGATACATTCCTCCGACGATTACTTTTCCATTTCAAGCATCAGCTTCGTAAACGCAGAACGGCTGATGACGCCGGCAAGTTTGTCGCCGTCAGTGACAAATAAGCGCTTGATTTGCTTGTTGAACATGATATTGGCAACCCGTTCCAGACTTTCCGACACGTCCACCGTCAGCGCCGGCGAAGTCATAACTTCTCCGGCCGTTTTGGCCATGTATTTCCGACGAGCATCCTGATATTTTTTCATCCTTTCAGCGTCCATACCCCAAATCGTCGACCAGATACTCGGCTCGTTCGGCGCAATCTGGTTCCTCATAAGATCAAGTTCGGTCACTACGCCAAGTACTTTTTCCTGATCATCCACAACAGGAAATCCCGAAATATCGCACGCCAGCATCAGCCTGGCAACTTCCTTGACCGGAGTCTCTGCTGCGACTTTTACAACTTCAGTTTTCATGATATCTTTTGCAATTTTTTTCGCACTTTCCGCCATTCTAAATGCCTCCTTTTTTGTTTGCGCCTGCGTGAGCACTGGCAATAAGCATGATGCCTGATCCCAGTTTTTTGATTACCTTCAAATTAAAGTAAACTCGAAAAACTTTATTGTATTATATCATGTTTTGATTGAATTTTAAACTGTCGTTGCACTAAACAGCTTATATTTTTAAGAAGACGCAGTAGCTTTTCATTATTCCAGCGCAAATTCAAGGTCAACGTTCACGTTCACGGCAATGACGCCCGGATCCAGTTCGGTAGGTGCGGATTCCGCCGTATCCATGCTGGCCGCTTTCGCCATCATCATGTTCCGGTTCACGGCGCGGGTCGCGTTGCCGGTGGTGCTGAAGCTGGCATGAATCAGATGTCCCAGGGAACGTCCCCCTGCTCTCGCCACTACGGCCGCTTTGCTTCTTGCGTTGGCCACTGCTTCTTCCAGCAGACGGTTTTCAAACAGAGAGCGGTTGTTCAGGCCAAATTCCACTCTGTCAACGGTAACGTTGCAGCCAACGGACTTATCGATGACCGCGCTCAGTTTTTCCAGATTTTTGATTTTCACTTTGTAGTCTGCCCGGGCAACGTAACCGGTAAGTCTGCGTTTATTTTTTTCATAACTGAACTCCGGCTGCAGCGAGTAACGGACCGTCTGGATATCCTCTCCGGGAATCGCCTGTCCCAGCAGAACGTGTTTAAACGCTGCCATATCTTTCGCCAGATTCTCTCTGGCTGTTTCTGCCACAGCCGCGCGCTTTTCCAGATTTCCGTACAGCGTCGCCATATCCGGCGCAACTTCCGCGCTGGCATGCCCGTTCACAGAAATGCTGTCCCGTTCCGCCGCCAACGCGCCGCTGCAGAAAAATGCAAACACTGTCATCATCACGAGTAATAACGCAATACATTTCCGTTTCATAAAAACCTCCGTTTCTGCTGTCCCATCTTAAGGAAACACTGACTAAAAATCTATTAAATCTGTCAACAGTTCTTTTCCGTTTTACAGCGTAACGCGCAACGCTTTTTTCCTCACGCTTCCGCAATCACTTCAATTTCAACCAGCCCGTCTTTGGGAAGAGCCGCCACCTGAACGGCGGAGCGGGCCGGGCAATCCTCTTTGAAAAATTCGGAATACACCGCGTTCATGGCAGCAAAATCCTTCATATCTTTTAAAAAGACGGTAACCTTCACCACTTTTTCCAACCCGGAACCGGCCGCTTCCAGCACGTGCTTTACATTGGTCAGGGACTGGCGGGTCTGCCCCGTCACGCTGCCTTCCGCGAATTGTCCCGTTTCCGGAACCAGCCCTAACTGCCCGGACGCAAACACAAACCCGTTGGCTTTGATCCCCTGGGAATAGGGTCCGATTGCCCCCGGCGCTTTGGTTGTCGCTATAATTGTTTTTGCCATGTTCATTACCTCCTGTATCGCTGTTCCATTGTATCGCTGCTGTCTGTAGTATTCCTAAAAATTGTGTCAGTTTCATGGAAACCGGATTATTATTGAGCATTTTGCTCTTTTCAATTATATCACAACAACCGCTTTTGTTTTTTTACTTTTTATCACGTTTTGTGTTATAATTCTTTCCGTAAAACGAATATCAGTTGCGTCGTCCCTTGCGGGGCAGAATGGAGACAGACATGAAAAACATCGGCATTATGGGGGGCATGGGCCCCATGGCAACCGTAGATTTAATGCAGAAAGTCATTGTGGCCACCAAAGCCATCAAAGACCAGGAACATATCCACACGGTCATCGATAACAACACCAATGTGCCGGACCGGTCCGAGTGCATCTTCGGCAAAGGTCCCAGCCCGGTTCCGGAAATGGTAAAATCGGCCAAACTCCTTACCGCCATGGGGGCTGATGTGATCATCATCGGCTGCAACACGGCTCATTATTTTCTGCCGGAAGTGCAGAAACAGGTAAAGACGCCTTTCATTAATATGATTGAAGAGACGGCAAAATTCTGCGAGGAGGAAGGGTATCACACACTGGGGCTTTTGGCCTCCGCAGGAACCTGCGCCTCCGGCATTTACAAAAAAGAATTTGACAAGCTGGGCATGACCCTGCTCCACCCGGAAGATGCGGAACAGGAAATCATCCACGAAATGATCTACGAAGGCGTAAAAGCTACCAATTATAATTACGACGCCACACCTGCCCAGAATGTGCTGCGCGCCATGGAACAGCGCGGCGTGGAAGCTTTCATCTTAGGCTGTACCGAAGTGCCGGTGGCAGTACAGATGTACAAGCTGCAGGGCTGCTTCGTAGACGCAACGGAAGTACTGGCGGAAAAAGCAGTAGCTTGGGCTGGCGGCGAAGTCATCAGCAGTCTGCCCCGCAAAGGCTGAGCGCCTGTAGTTTTGCAAAATTTTTGCAGATTTGCAAGTTTTTTGTAGAAGAAAGCGCTGTGAAACACGGTTTGAAAGAATCGGCACTCACGCAGTGCTTTTGCAATGTGTTAAGGAAACGCTGAGGAATCAGTGTCTCCTTTAGGAAGGATCATGGACGCTTACACACAATATTTAATCATCTGCCCGCTGTTGTTTCTGGGCGGCTTCGTGGATTCCATTGCCGGAGGCGGCGGCCTCATCACCCTGCCCGCTTATCTGCTGGCAGGCCTGCCTCCCCACCTGGCGCTGGGCACCAACAAATTCAGTTCGGCCATCGGCACCAGCGTTTCCACCGCGCGCCTGGCCATCAACGGATTTATCAAACTGCGGCCGGCCCTGATCTGTATCGCCGGCGCCTTTATCGGTTCATCCATCGGGTCAAGGCTGACGCTGCTCATCAGCGATGAGATTTTCAACAAGTTGCTGATCATCGTGCTTCCCATCGCGGCGTTTTACGTTATGCGCAACAAGGGACTGAGCCAGGATCCCAACTCTTACGTAGACAAGACGGACGGCAAAACGCCGCTGCGGATTGCTGTCATTGCATTTTTCATCGGCGGGTACGACGGCTTTTACGGCCCCGGGGCAGGCACGTTTTTACTGCTGGCCTTAACGGGCTGGGCCATGCTGGATGTTCGCAATGCCGCCGGACTGACCAAAGCCGCCAACCTGACCTCCAACATCGCCGCGCTGATCACTTTCATCCTCAGCAGCAATGTTGATTACCAGTTAGGCCTGGCAGGCGCCGTTTGCAATTTCATCGGTGCGTACATCGGGGCCGGCATGGTACTGACCAAGGCAAACAAAATCGTCAAGCCGCTGATCATTGTGGTGCTGGCGCTGCTGTTTATTAAAATTGTAACGAAGTAGAAGTAGTAACAAACAAAACTAAAAAACCGGATACCGAGTAGATTCGTCTCCGTTTTCCTGCTTCTTCTAACTTTTTTTATGAATTATTCACTTACGGATACTCCTTGTTTCCGTAATTCGATTCTCTTATTATCATTAAAGAGGGGTTCCCATGTCTGCATTTTTTAATTCCGTTTTTACGTCCGTTTCTTCTGCTGCTTCGGCCTTGCTGACGCCGGAGTTCTGGGCCGTTCAATGGCCTCTGTGGAAAATGTCCATCCTGACCTGCGCTTCGATTTTGGTGTTCCGCATCTGTTACCGTTCATTCATCTTGAAGCTGACAACGCATTTAAAAGAGCGGTACCATTATGATTATATCGACAGCTTCGCGAAGGCCTTTAACCATCCCATCCAGGCTTTTTTGTGGATTCTGGCTTTTTATTCCTTCATCGTCCTCAGCCCCCTGAGTCCGTTTTCCCAGCATCCTGCGTTTGATAAGATCCTGCGCAGCAGCCTGATCATCTGCCTCATCGGAGGCGTGTACAATCTGTGCGACGCAGGGCACGGACTCATCATGCAGCTGCTGAAGCGTTCCAACCAGCACATTGACGAAACCATCGGCGAGCTGATTTCCGCTCTGGCACATATGCTGTGCATCATGCTGGGCGTTGTCATGGTAGCCAAGGAATGGGACTACGACATCACCGCATTCATTGCCTCTCTGGGTATTGGCGCCATGGCCATCGCCTTTGCCGCCAAGGATTCCCTGGCTAACGTTTTCGGCAGCATTATCATCATCACGGAGCGTCCCTTTGTGGTCGGCGACTGGATTTCCGCCAACAATGTGGAAGGCATCGTGGAAAAAGTTTCGTTCCGCAGCACCTGCATCCGGACGTTTTATCAGGAACTGGTGTATGTGCCCAACAATCTCCTGAGCAACACGCCCATCATCAACTATACCCAGCGGCAGAAGTATCGCATCCAGTTCCTGCTGGGCGTCACCTACAGTACCACCCGGGAGCAACTGCAGAATGTCTGTCAGCAGATCCGGCAGCTGTGTGAGCAGATGGATGACATTTACAGTGAAGGATTTGATGTTAATTTCTTCGAGTTCGGCGACAGCTCCCTGAACATTCGCATCGTCTGTTACGCCAAAGTACCTGAGAACACGCAAAACTATGCTCTTAAGAATTCCATGTATCATAAAATTCGGGAACGGTTTAATCTGAAGGTCATGAGAATTCTGGAAGAGAACGGAGTAAGCTGCGCCTTCCCCAGCCGCAGCATCTACTTTGAAACGCCGATACCGGAAGCTGTTAAGGATAATGCTACGGAAAAATGAATTTTACACTGATTGCATTGTAAATTTTAAAATTTGTGCTATAATACAAGTAGAGATAGCCGATGTGGGACGTCGGCTTCCCCTAAATCAATAGGTTTGAAAACCGCCGACCGTCAATCGGCGGTTTTCTCATTTTTTGTGAGAAAATAATTACGCGCCGGAAGCAGGCAGCAATTCCGGCGCGCATTTTTTATTACTCACACCACAGATCCACATGTTCAAAGCGAACCACGTCCACCAGGCCCCGGTCTGTCAGCCGCAGCTCCGGAATGACAGGCAGGGAAAGGAACGCCAGGATCATAAAGGTACTGAATTCTTCCGGTATGCCCAGTTCCTTTACCCAGAACTCCAGCTGGCTGATCTGGGAATTTACAACCACCGCATCCCGGTCGCTCATCAGTCCGGCAATGGCCAGCGGCACAGTCGCCCGCACTTCCCCTTCGCTGACGATGATCAGACCGCCGCCGATTTCCCGCAGCCGGTTTACAGCCACCACCATATCCTCATCGTTGGTGCCTACTACAGATAAATTGTGGGAATCGTGCCCTACCGTTGTAGCAATAGCGCCCCGTTTCAACCCAAATCCGTAGACAAAGCCCAGGCCCACATTCCCTGTGTTGTGATGGCGTTCGAACACTGCCATCTTCAGAATATCCCGTTCTGTATCGCTGACAGTCTCCCCGTTCCGAATCGCAGGCTCCATGTGCAGCTTGGTAGTCAGCAGCTGGGTCTGGCTGATGCCGATTACGCGTATCCGTTTACCGGGCTTCGCGGGAATTCTCAAATCTTCTTTCGTCACCGCAGGCATGTTCATGGACTGGCCCGGCATCTTCAGCACCGGCTTGCTCTTCCACAACAGTCTGCGGTTCTTTACTACCAGCGCGCCGCCCTTTACCACGTGGATCGGTTGGAAGGGCCGAAGTCCCTTAAAGGCCACGATATCCGCCTGATAACCCGGCGCCAGCGCGCCGACCTGTTGCAGTCCGTAGCACTCGGCAACGTTCAGCGTCGCCATGGGAATCAGGTCTTCCGCTTCATAACCGAGAGACATACCGATATCTATCAGATAGTTGATGCTGCCCTGCTCAATCAAATCGTCCGCGTGCCGGTCATCGGTACACAGGCAAAGCCGCCGGTTATCCGCTTTGTCCAGCACCGGAAGCAAATCCACCAGATTATGGGCCGCGCTGCCTTCCCGCAGAAACACATACATGCCCCGTTTAATCTTCTCCAGCGCTTCCGCAGGCGTTACACATTCATGTTCCGTCGTAATCCCGGAAGCAACATAGGCATTCAGATCTTTGCCGGAAATGCCCGGCGCATGTCCGTCCATCTTCTGCTTGTAGAACAGCTTCAGCTTATCCATTTCCCCCGGCAGCTTGGACAAAATGCCGGGGAAGTTCATCATTTCCGCCAGTCCCAGCACACGGGGACTCAGATTGCGCAGCCGTTCCATATTTTCCGGGGTGATCCGGGCGCCGGAAGTGTCCATGTCCGTCGCCGGAACACAGGAAGGAACCATCAGGTACGCGGAAAACGGAATGCCTTCCGTCTCTTCCAGCATAAACCGGAAGCCCTTTTCCCCCAGCACATTGGTAATTTCGTGGGGATCCGCAATCGCGCCGGTTACACCGTTCAGCAGCAGCACCTTCACCATTTCCCGGGGGGAAAGCATGGAACTTTCAAAATGCACATGGGCGTCCATCAGCCCCGGCGTAAGATACAGGCCGGTCACATCAAGAATATGTTTGCCCGTGTAGTTACCGATGCCGACAATCTTACTGCCGCTGATAGCAATATCCGCATCTTCCCAGGTTTTCAGGAACACGTTGAACACGTGCCCCCCTTTTAACACAAGGTCGGCCTCCTGCCGGCCTGCCGCTACGTCAATCTGATCTTCCAGGCTGCTTGCCCGCCAAAAATCCATGTGACTGTTTCCTCCCGTATCAGAGCGTCATACCGTCGTCCCAATTGACTTTGATTTCCTGGATGGTAACGGTGTATAAACCGTATTCGTTCAGGAGATTTTCATCGATCTCATCCATTTCCTTGCCGAACAGGATCTGATCTTTTTTGAATTCCTCGCCGAATTCCCTGACGTTATATTTCTTTTTGATGATTTTACGCAATACGGAAGGAACCTCTTCCACTTTTGTTTTGGTTTCGTCTACCGCAAGGAGGACCGAGTCCTCCAACCGGTCAGGGCTGATGTTGTTTACTTCGACAGCTTTAATTTCTACGTATTTCATGTTATCCCTCTTTTCTGACAACGCTTCTTCTTGAATTCGTCGGTGCAGTTAACTTATTATAATTATACCAAAATTATCCGAGTTTGAAAACTGCCGGCCGTTTTCCCTGTCAGCAAAAAAGCCCGCCACATCTCTGCGGCGGGCCGGTTATCATGAATTATTTTTTACCTTTTTTTGCGGCTTTCTTTTTGGCCGGTTTTGCATTGACAGCTTCTTTAAAGGCTTTGCCTGCTTTGAATGCAGGAACGGTAGCAGCGGCAATCTTGATCGGTTTGCCATTCTGCGGGTTTTTGCCGGTGCGGGCAGCACGTTCACGGGCTTCGAAGGTACCAAAGCCGATCAACTGTACTTTACCTTTCTTGGCAACTTCGGCAACGGTTGCTTCAATGATGGCTTTCAGGGCTTTTTCTACGCTTACCTGGGTCATTTCGGTTTTTGCGGCAACGGCTGCTACGAGTTCTTTTTTGTTCATGATGAACGCTCCTTTTGTAAAAATTTTTTTGTGAGAGTACATAAACACTGGGTTCACAAATATAATATCAGTATTTATCATAGTTTGCAAGGGGTAAAATGCGAAAAACCCGAAAAAATCTGATATTTTTTTAAAAAAAGTCACCAAACCGTTCTGCAAATGCCTCTTCCGGCATCTTTTTGTATTCCCGCACATATTGTTTGAACAGTTTCTGCCGGTTCTCGCCCAGCACCATTCCCATATAAATCCGGGGAATACTGTACCGTGCCGGTTCGTTTGCCGTCCCGCGGTCATTCACGGCAAAACCGGCCTTATAGCCCGCTTCTTTCAGTTCAGCAATCACCGAAGCGTCATAGTCTCCATAGGGATAGGCCAGCGCCGTAACCGGTTTGCCTGTCAGTTTTTCCAGATACGCTTTTGAATCCGATATTTCTTTCTTCTTTTCCTGTGGGCTGATCTGCGTCAGGTATGGATGCGACATCGTATGCGACCCAATGGAAAAAAGCGGATCGGCCGCCAGTTCCTTCAGTTCTTTCAAAGTCACGTAGGGATACCCTTTGAGAGCGGTGTCGATCGCTTTCGGGAAAATAAAGAACGTAGCGTGCATATTCCGTTTTCTGAGTTCCGGCGCCGCCAGAAGATAAATGCCCTCATACCCGTCATCGAAAGTGATCAGAACGCTCTTTTTGGGAAACGACTGTTTCGACATGCCGTCTATGAACTCTTCCATGGACAGCGTCCTGTATCCCTTTTGTTTGAGCCAGTCCAGCTGGGCGCAAAAATCTTCTCTGGTAACATCAAAGTTGTTCAGCGGCCGGGTCTTGATATCGTGATACATCAAAACCGCCGGAAAGGCAGCGCGGGTCTCTGTCGATGCTTTGGCGGCTTCTGCCAGCGGCATCGTAAAAAAGAAGAGGAAACACAAAAGCATGCAATACAAACACCGTGTTATTTTCAGCATCGTTTTGCCTGAGTTCATAGGTTGTTACCTCCGCAGGAATTGGTTGTCCAGTTGCTTGCAGTTTGCAAACAACTGGACAATTTTTCTCACTATATGTAGTTAATCAAGTGGGTTCGGTCAGCGCATGCCTTTCAGCTGCATCTTGTTTTCGTACATGGAATTGTCGGCCCGCTGCAGCACATCATTAGTGCAGGTATCCTGCGACGGATCAAATTCCGCTAACCCGTTGGCGACGACCAGTTCTCCCGTGAGCAGGTTCTTCCGGTTGTTTTGATCCAGCTCCTGCATCAGCTGTTCCCGGTTTTCAAAATCGCTCCCGGTAAGGATGACCACAAATTCATCTCCGCCAAAACGGAAAACCGGACTGTGCTGGAACACGTGGCAGATGAATGAGCAGGTGTTTTTGATATACTGATCCCCGGCCAGATGGCCCTGGGTGTCGTTGATCACTTTCAGGTCGTTGACATCGCAGACGACAATTGCAAACTGCAGCGGTTCCTTCTTCTTAATTGCCTGATTCAGCTGGTTTTCCCGCTGCTTAAAAGCACGTTTGTTTTTAATGCCGGTCAGCGAATCTTTCAGGGCCATGTCCTGCACAATATAAAATTCTTTTTCCTGTTGTTTCTGCGCCAGAATGGCTGCCTGTAAATCCGTCTTCAGTTTCTTTTCGTTGCGGACTTCGTCGTCCACATCTTTGAATGCGTAGATGATGCCGGATTTGCCGTCTTTTAATTTCAGCCGGATATATTCTACCCGGTAATACCGGGTCTCTCCGTTTAAGATGCGCCGGTAAGTAACGGCGAAATGTTTACTTTCCGTCAGCGCTTTCTTTACGTTCGGTAAGGCGGTTTCCCTGCGGAACCATTCCCGGTCTTCCGGAAGGACCATGGTATCAATATAGTGGTTGGTGGCTTCCGTATAATTTGCCTGCCGGAGAGCGGTCCGGATATGGGTGACATCATCTTCCGTATTGGGGTGACGGAAAAGGGATATCCGTTCCGTATCCAGGTCTTTGATCAGCAGGACAGAGTCATAGCTGCTGGTCAGGGCTTCAAAGACGGAACGGTTCAACTCTTTGGAAGATTCCGACGCCAGCTTTTGTTCCGTGATATCAGTAGCAAAGACAAAATACACACCGCCGTATTCTTCCGACACGGCGTAATGCCCGTAGGTATCGACCCAGCGGGTGGCGCCGTCCCTGCGAAGGACGCGGTAGATGATGTGCCCGATAATCGATTTGCTGGCAGAAAATTTTGTTTTGATTGCGGAATTGATCTTCTCCCGGACATCGGGATGCAGCATTCCTGAATAAACGAAACCCGTGTGCTGTTTAAATTCGTCCAGGTTACGGCAGCCGAAAATCTTCAGCAGTGCCGAGTTGACATATAACAGTTCTTTGTTTCCTTCTTCCCTATAGATAAAAAATCCTCCGGGAAAATGCTCCCCGAACTGACGGATGGTCTCCAGTGTCTGTTCGTTGAGATTGAACCGCTGGGCATTTTGTGAATCAATGATGTTCATGATCTTTCTGTTCTCCTGCTAAAAACCTGATGTGCAGTGTATTGCACAGCCTGAATACTGTATCAGTTGATTACTGATTATTTCTCAACACATTTTACCACACTTTGTAAAATATATCTATAATTAAAAGCTTAAGTATTGAAAATTCAACTCAATATGATGATGCAATGCTGTATGTCACCCAGTGAGTTCTGTAAGAACTTCTCCGGTGCGAACCGGGAAAAACCGGAAATGCTTCTGAAAGCTTATAAAGGAGACGCTGATGTGGTATAATATAGCCGTGGAAAAAATACGCCCTGCTGTACAGTGGAAGACGCAGTGAATGAAATAACAGGATAGTCACTGATCTGAAAGAAGGAAACCAAATGCTCTTTATCAAACTAACGTGTCCGGAAGACAAAAAAAGTAAAAGCGCAAAGAAGCGGGAAGTGTATATCAGTGCAGACAAAATCAGATTTATGCAAAGAAAAGCGGTTGCACGCGGTAATGCACAAACCGAAATCTGGTTTGATTCTAAAGACAGCATTACTGTCACCGAAACACCGGAGGAAATCGTTTCCCTGATTGAGCAGAAGATTTCGGGAAAAACGGAGAATAAGATTATAGCATTTAAACAGGATTTTGACAGCAAAGAGTATGAAGATTTTATCAATCGGGAGGGATGAATCATTTTGTTTCCCGAATGTGCCAGTTATTACTTGCATATAAAAAACATTGTGTGTAAAGCATGTAATTTTGGTTCATTGCATAATCATCATTACGGGAGGAACCCATGATCAATCTGAAATGTCAGCAGTGCGGAGCAGCACTGCATTGGGATGGGCAAGGCAATGTAGTGCAGTGCGGATATTGCGGCGCGGAGTACCTGATTCATCCCCGCCGGGAAAAATTCCGGAAAAAGGCGGATCCCTACAAAGGAACCGGAACTGTTCAGGGAATTCCCATTGTGCAGGGAAATGACTGCAGCGGACTTTGCCCGATCCAGAGCTATGCGCCGCAGGGCTGGTCTGTCTGTTGCCGTCAGGCCCCGGATGATTATTACGGGGATCATATGGGAAATCCTTTCGTGGTGCAGGCCGAGTACGAGTCGCCCGACCATTCGGTTTTTATAGTGTACCGAGGCACGAACATTTATACAGACAGAAAGCTGTCCCGGATTCCCCTGATGAAACAAATCGACGTGCTCGGCTCCTATCTGAGGATCGGCACGCCGTTTGACGCGGAGCAGTATTGCGATTATCTGGTGCAGCGGGACGTGCAGCCCCTTTCCGGCCAAAAGATTCGAATCGAAGAAGCGGATGCCGCGGAACTGAACCGCCAGCGGACCATCTACAACCAATACGCGTCACAGGGATTTCAGCAGATTACCAGTGAGTGGAAACGGGTTTTCTATTCTGTTTTGGACCAAACCCAACGGCGGAAGACAGTCTCAGTGGAAACCCGGGTAAACGATTTGCACAAAGGACAGCAGCCTATGTCCGGCGGCGGATTTTTTGGCCAGCTTATGGGGCAGATGTTTTCCAATGACGAGCATTACTGGGAAACCCAGTATGAATTTATCGTAGTGACGGACGAGGGAAAATACGAAAGTACCCTTCCAATCATACAAAAAATCAATGAAAGCATCCGGGAAGCCCCGGACCTGGACCGGATACGGCAATCCCTGATTCAATACCTGCAGAACCTTCGGAACCAGACGGCTATGGCGATCCATCAGCAGGAAATGGCGTCCTGGGATCGGCGGCAGCAGATTCTGCAGGATACTCACAATTACACTACGGGCGTCATGCACGAGATGAACGCCAATACTGCCGCGACCCATGAGCGGGTGGCTAACATGCACTCCGAGATGATCCGGGAGGTGAACACTTACCATACCGCTTCCCCCGGTTACGGCAGGCCGGATGTAGTGGAAGCGGACATCCGGTGGGATCATGTGTACCAGAATACAAACGATCCGGATCAGTTTGCCGCCACGGAAAACATATGGCTGGATCCTGGTGTGGACTTTGAAGAACTGAAACGGACGAAGGGCGATTATTGATCAACACACCTCCGTAGCTTGTAGTACCATGTAGGTTGCACAGGTTTTAATAATGCCATCTAATTTATTTAAAAACGCACAAAGCGCGGTTTGCAACTAAATGCAGACCGCGCTGATTTTATTTATGTTTATACCTGCTATGTTATTGAACTCTGAAGATGTTTTTCCGATGCGGAAACAACACTTTATAAAGCAGCAGGCCCAAAATACCGCAGGATATTATTTCCCCGAGACCGATGGCGGACGTATCCTATTTCGTCTTCACGTCTTGCTCTTCCAGCGTAAATTTCCAACTGCAGCAGCAGGTTTCATCCGTAATGTCCGGAAAACAGCTGACGCACTCACAAGTGATGCGATCGTCAATGGCCCGGGCAAACTCTCCATATTCCACTATCCCCACTGTTTTGCAGGGATGAAATTCCATACCCTTTCGTTTTCTTGCCGTTTGTACGCGACAATCAATCATGCGATAAAACAGCGTGTTCCCTTCAATACGGATCTCGTCGTCGTTAATGTTGGCATAAAACCGGAGTGACAACGCCTTCGCCAATCCCTCCAGTCCGGCATGTTCCGGCAGATGTAAGAACTTTTTCAGTTTCAAGGCTTCCACGACCGTAAACTTTTTCCAGATTTCTACATCGTGGTACATGGCCTCTTCCATACCCCACCGTTTTTCAACGGACTGAAACCAGATACCATCTGCCGCGAGCCAATTTTTGGCATAAATTTTCAAAAGCTCGACCAGCTGTTCCCGTGTCAGATTATCCAACGCTTTATTATGGCTCATCTTTGTTCCCTTCTTGTAAATAGTTAGCTATGATATCCCCTTCACATCAGATTGCCACATCTTTTTTCTTTCAACATCGTTCTTACCATTCCCGAATATTCCGGGCTGCGCTCCATCCCCTTACAGATTCCGTTCCCGTTTGATGTCGAGCCGCTCTTTCGCCAGGGTAATCGCCGCGTTGATCAGGACGCCGGCCACTGCGATGAACAGGATCAGCGCAATATCAACCGTTCCCACGGTTGCCAGCTTCAACAGGGAACGCATGGGCGGAACCACCAGGATGCCGATCTGCAGCAAAACGCCCACGACCGTGATGATGTTCAGTGCCTTGTTGTTCCAGGATTCTTTCGTGGTAAAAGCAAGACTGCCTTTAACCTTGCAGACGTACGCCATCAGCATCTCGTTGATGGCCAGTGTGCTGAAGCAGTAGGTCCGGCACAGTTTCAAGAGTTCTTCGTTTCCTTCTAAATTCGCCAGAATATTTCCCGTCCCGTACTGCATGATCACCGGAAGCAGGAACGCCAGCAACGTCACGCCGCCGCTGATCAGGCCCTGGATCACGATGTTCAGGTAATCGCTCCGGTTCAAGATGCCGGCCTTTACGTCTCTGGGCTTTTCATTCATGACGGCGTCCGAACCCACGTCCATGCCCAGGGCCAGAGACGGTGCCGTATCTGTCAGCAGGTTCACCCACAGAATCTGGATGGTGGAAAGAGGCGAAGACAGGCCCGCAAAGATCGCCGACGCCATCAGTACCACTTCGCCGAAATTGGACCGCAGCAAATACACCACTGATTTCTTAATATTATTAAACAGGTTGCGGCCTTCCATCACCGCGTTCTTAATGGTGATGAAATTGTCGTCCACCAGAATCATCTCTGCGGCATCCTTGGCCACTTCCGTGCCGCCGATGCCCATGGCCACGCCGATGTCCGCCGCTTTCAGGGAGGGCGCGTCATTGACGCCATCCCCGGTCATGGAACAGATTTTGCCGTGAGACTGGAAGGCCTGCACAATCTGCACCTTGTTCTCCGGCGACACTCGCGCGAAGACGCGGTAATCCAGCACATTCTTCTTGAACTCTTCCGGATCCATCTCATCGATCTCCGCGCCGGAAATGCTCTGGGAAATATCCGTGGCGATATCCAGCTCCTTGGCGATGGCAAAGGCCGTGATCTTGTGGTCGCCCGTGATCATGGCCACGTCGATGCCCGCGTGATGACACTCGTCCACGGTTTCCTTCACGCCTTCCTTGGGCGGATCGATCATAGCGCCCAGCCCTACGAAGATCATGTCTTTTTCCTGAGGAACCGTATCCCCTTCCCGGTAGGCCAGGGCCAGCACCCGGAGCGCTTCGGAACTCATGATGTCCGCCGACTGGGTAGCACGGACCACGTCCTCGTTGGTGATCTCCCGTATGCCGTCCTCATCCAGGATGCGGTCACACCGGACGATAACGGAATCAATGGCGCCCTTGGTATAGGAAATATTTTTTATTTCACCATTCCGTTCCACCCGGTCCAGGGTAGTCATCATCTTCCGGTCGGAATCAAAGGGAATCTCATCAAACCGGGTGATATCACGCATGATGTCGTAATAGCCCAGCTTCTTATCCTTCGCGTACTTGATGAACGCAGTCTCCGTAGGATCGCCGATTTCCTCACCGGTCTCTTCGGAATACTTGGCATCGTTACAGGCGAGAAAACCTTCCAGCAGTCTGGCAAAGACTTTGCTGTCGGTCGGCAGCTCTTCCGGTTCCAACGCCTCGCCTGCAAGATACCACTTCACCACCGTCATCCGGTTCTGGGTCAGGGTGCCCGTCTTATCAGAACAGATTACATTCACCGCGCCCAGGGTTTCCACCGCGTGGATCTGCTTCACGATGGCATTGCGCTTGCTCATCTCCTGAATACCCGCTGTAAGCACTAGCGTTACCACAGTGGCCAGCCCTTCCGGAATGACCGCCACGGCAAAGGCGATGGAGATCATCAGGGTTTCAATGACAGGGGTGCGGTAAATAAAAATCTGGCAGGCAAACATCACAATACACAGGACTACGCCCGCGATGCCCAGCACCTTGGAGATGCTGTCCAGATTTTTCTGCAACGGCGTCTCCTGCTTCTCGATCTGATGCAGCATGCCCGAAATTTTGCCGATCTCGGTATGGTCGCCGATCTTTTCCACCACGCCCTCGCCGCGGCCGTATTCCACCAGGGTGGACATGAAAGCCTTATCCTTGCGGTCGCCGAGGGGCGTCTTCTCATCGCTGGTTTCGCTGCAGTCCTTCTCCACCGCAACGCTTTCCCCCGTCAGCGCCGATTCATTTACCTTCAGGGAACTGGTCTGCTCCAACGCAAGATCCGCAGGCACCACGCGCCCCGCCTCCAGGATCACGTAATCGCCCACCACCAGATCCGCCGCCGGAATCTCCGTCTCCACACCGTCCCGGATCACCACCGCCGTGGACGCATTGATCCGCCGCAATGCCTCAACCGATTTTTCCGCCGAAAGTTCCTGCACGGTGCCGATGATAACATTGGCCAGCACCACCACAATAATAATGATGCCGTCCACGATTTCCCCGGTCATGATGGAAATGACCGAGGCAGCCACCAGCAGAAGCAGCAACGGCGACGCAAACTGCTCCGCGATCACAGAAAACAGACTCTTCTTCTTTCCCTGGGTAAGTACGTTCTTTCCCTGCTTCGCCCTCTCCAGGGCTTCCGCAGTGGTTAATCCTTTATTGCTCATTTCCTTTGCCGCTCCCGTCTTTCCACTTAACCGGCTGCTCTTTCAAAAGCAAACCGCTCATCCTTATTACGAATCACACAACGATTTGTATTCACAGTCTCATCTATAAGCAATTATAACAAAAAAGCCGCAGAAAAATCTACGGCGATTCGCTTTACTCTTTACTAAACAGAGGATTTTTTTGCCCTGAACTTCAATATGGCGTATTATTCCTTTTCTTTTTCCATGCCCCAGGCGTATACGCCGTCAAGGCTTGGCAGAACATGCGGATCAAAATCCGGATCAAAGCCCTTTCCGCGCTGTTTTTCGTAGTCGTCCAGCGCAATCTTCGCAAAGGGGAACAGGCGGGCGATGGCGTACAGGTTGGTGGCGGCCAGGAAAGCCATGAACAAATCTGCCAGGTTCCACACCAGCGGCAGGGATGCAATGCTCCCGAACATGGTCATGGCTACCACGGCTGCCCGGAACACATACAACGCTATTTTGCTTTCCGTAAGGAAGGCCAGATTGATTTCGCCGTAATAATAATTGCCCACCAGGGAACTGAAGGCAAACATCATGATCATGATACCGATAAATAAGATGGCCCATTTGCCCACCTCTATTGACAGGCTGTGCTGTATCAGTTCGATACCGGTGATCTGGCCCCCGATTTCATAGGCGCCGGACAACAGCACAAGGGCGGCGGAGGCGGAACAGATCAACAGTGTGTCCACGTAAACGCCGAAGGCCTGGATCAGGCCCTGTTTGGCCGGATGGGTCACAAAAGCGGTGGCCGCCGCGTTGGGCACGGAGCCTTCACCGGCTTCATTGGAGAACAGGCCCCGCTTGACGCCGTTCATGACGCAGGCGCCGAAGCCGCCGGCTACGGCAGCCTGTGGAGCAAAGGCATTGCTGACGATCAAATAAATAACCTCGGGAATCTTTTCGAAATTCAGTAAGATGACAATGAACGCCAGCAGCAGGTACGCACCTGCCATCACCGGCACCAGCATTTCGGCGACCCGTGCCACAAAGTGGGCACCGCCGCAAATCACAAGGGCAATCAGGACTGAAACGACTACGCCGACCAACATGCGGTCCCAGCCGAAGGCGGTTTGCAGAGACAGCGTGATGGTGTTCGCCTGCAGGGAGTTATAAACCAGCGCAAACGTTGTCATCAACAGCAGTGAAAACAGCTTCGCCAGGTTAGGCATGTGCAGCACATTCTGAATGTAGTATGCGGGACCGCCGTGAAAGGTCCACTTCCCTCTGGGCAGTTTATAAATCTGGGCCAGGGTGCTTTCCACAAAACCGGTGGCACTTCCTACAATGGCAACCATCCACATCCAGAAGATGGCTCCCGCCCCGCCCAGCACAATAGCAATGGCAACGCCGGCGATATTGCCCACGCCCACGCGGCTGGCCGTACTGACGCAGAAAGCCTGGAAGGAAGATATCTGGTTCCCCATCCGTTCCGTCCCTATCCCTTCCGCCAGCAAGCGGACCATTTCCCCTACAAGCCTGATCTGGACAAATCCGGTGCGGAATGTAAAATACAGTCCGAGACCGATCAAAAGCACGATCAGAACATAGGACCAGAGGATGGTATTTACCTGATTAATGGCAGCATTTAACGTTTCCATAAGAAGCAACTCCCTTCACAGAACAAAGAGCCGGCAGCCTTTTTTCCAAAAATGAATGCAATATATCGTTCCTTTACTGTTTGCGATTTCGGATATTTTTCATGCTGTCTTCGATGGTATCGTAATCGTCATAGAATGGAACGTCTCCGCAACGGTTCCATCCTACCGTTATTCCTGTCACAGCCTGTCATACTTGTCCGCTTTTCCCCTGGCCTTATCCACCGGGTACTTAGCCTCGTTCTTACTCATCTTTTCATTGATAATTTCATCTTCGTCCAGGTCCAGTTTGTCCAGCATATTTCTGCAATACACCAGCACATCCGCCAGTTCCTCCCTGACGTGAGCCACATCATACTCCGAATCGCTCCACTGGAAACATTCCAGCAGCTCATTGGCCTCAATGGAGATAGACTTCGCCAGATTGGCAGGCGTATGGAACTGGTCCCAATCCCGGTCCTCCGTAAATTTCCGGATCCTGTCTATGGTTTCCTGTTTCATGGTTTCCTCCAAACGATTTAAAAGAATCACTGACTCGCCCCATTATGTTCCGCCACTTTTAGCGACCATTCATAATAAAACAAAATCTGATATACGTTAACCGGTAACCAAACCACCAAATTACTACTTTTATTACATTTTAATTATATCATTTAAAGGTATTTATAACCATTTATTTTTTATTAATGAAGATAAACGGTACATTATGCTTCCCAGTTAAAAAATACCCTGCGCATTAAAACTCTTATCTTTTTCAGTATTTTGAAAAACTCCCTGAAATTTGACAATAATTGTTTTTCTTTTTAAAATAAGAATAGCAGATACATATCGTACTATTCCTTAAGAAACCGGGGCTCACACTAAATGGAAAATAAAACGGCTTTTAACCAAAAAGAAAACGGCAATTTGATTATCACTTCATTGATAGCTTTTCTGGGCATGGCCCTGTTGATTGCCATCGCCTGGTTTTTGAAAATTCCCAATCCGAATATGGTGCTGATAACCGGACTGATTATTTTCACCGGCATGTTTGGTCGTACGGCAGGTGTTATTTCCGCAGCGCTGATTATTTTGTACTCCATGTTTTTCTTTTCTACGAACCACAGCTTTTTCAGCTACACTGCCGTTAATTTCCAAAAGATATTAACGATTGCAATCAGCGTTATCATCAACACCACGATCGTCGCGACCCTGCGTTACCGTTGGAAAAAGTCGCAAAGGGAACTGATAAAAGCCAATGGACAGCTGCGGGAACATAACGAGAAGCTGAAAACCCAAAGCGAGACCGACCCCCTCACCGGTTTGTATAACCGTCATGCCCTGCGGGCAAATTATCATAATTATGTTGGTATTAACCTTATCGTCGCCTATATGGATGTAGATAATTTTAAACAAATCAACGACAATTACGGCCATGATGCCGGAGATGATGTGTTACGGACAATAAGCAACGGATTAAAAGAATTTTTTACCAATACTGACGCCTACCGTTACGGCGGCGATGAGTTTCTTCTAATTCGGAAAGACGTAGATACCAGTTTATTCGATAACCAGCTTCATCAAATGAGGAATCGGATGGACGAACTAAGCCACAGCGATAACAAACCTGATATTAAGTTTTCTGCCGGTTATGTGTACGGTGTGGCTGAGACAGCAGTTGATCTGCGGAGCATGTTTGAAAAAGCGGATGACCTGATGTATGAGGTAAAACGCCAGGGCAAGATGGACATTCTCGGTCAACGGTATGAGTGATCATGGCAGACATCAGTACTCTGATAATTTAATAATGAGAGAGTTTCGAACTCTCTAAAATTGCAATAAAAATAGTTAATGCCCTCACTCTGGAACAAATCAGAGTGAGGGCATTTCTTTGGGTTTTAGCGCCAATCAGATGTACCGCACCCAGGTCCTGCCCGGGTACGGTACATACGGGATACGTTATCTTGTGTTTGCAGCTTCCAGCGGGGCGATCTTCTGCTTATACAGCGGATCGTTGAAAATCTGGTACCGTTGCAGTTGGAGTCCTTTCTGCCCGCTGCGGAAGAGGTAGATCTGTCCCCGGGGAAGGGCCAGCACCTCATCCATGGGCTTGTTGATACGCCGGGCCATCTGCTCGGCGGTATCCAGGTTGTTGCCACCCATGTAGACAATATTGTCCGTGTTGTCCTGGATGGTGACGGAAGCGGCCGGACCATACATGGACTCCAGTTGGGACAGGCTTTGCACCAGCATCATCACCGAGATTCCTTTCTCGCGGAAGATGCTGATATGCTGTTGGAATTTCGGTATCTGTCCGCCAGTGGCGAAGTCGTCGCAGATCGCCGTCAGGGGAATCGGAACGCGCCCACCCGGCAGGCTTTCCGCATATTCAAAGAGTTCTTTGAACAGGGTGCCCAACATCAGGTTGGCGAAGGGATGCAGTGCGGGATTGACCGGGCTGGTGAGGACGAACAGCACAGTCTTTCGATTGACCAGATCCGTGAACTCCAGCTGTTTTGGCATCGCCATGATTCGCTGGATCCCCTCGGTCAGCACGCCGTTCACTGCGGAGAACAACATGCTTTGGATGCAGGCTTTCGTGTTGGAGGCGTTGTTACTGTACTGAAGCCAACTCATGAACATCTGCGGGTCTTTCTTCCGCAACGCAACAAACTGGTCGACGGGGTTCAGAGTTCGGAGCTTGGACATGCTGGCGCAGTCATCCTCATCCAGGGCCGGGGGATAATCTATTTTCTGGATGAGTTTGAGGACTCTGTCCATACGGGCCCAGTCCCAGTACAGCAGCCTTGTGAGTTTGATGAAGGCTGTGAAGAGATCGGCAGCACTGTTCTCCCAGTAGGGATCTTTGGCCGAGGTGCAGCCGGACGCTGAGACCAGCGCCTTGGCCAGCCCTATGATGTCGGTGTCGTCCCTGAGGTGCAGCATGGGGTCGTACCCCACGTCCGACTGCGCCGGATGGACCAGGTCCAGCACCTTGACATCGTACCCCCTGCTTTTGAGCAGGGGGCCGTACTGGTCCAGCAGGCGGCGCTTGGTCAGCAGAACCACCATGCTCTGGTGGTAGGCGTGGAGCAGGTTAGCCTCCACCACGCTCTTGGTCTTGCCGCCGCCCGTGCCGGCGATGACCAGCACGTTATTGTTGACCTGGGAAACTTTCGGGTCCATGCTGTACGTCCCTTTCGGGCCGTCACCAAGGATCAGGGAATCATATTCCTTCTCCCACGCCGGTTCTTTCTTTACTTTGGAGGAATCCTCCTCCATCAATCTGGTCTTGCGTTCTTCCAACACGCTTACCAGCCCTGCAATCTTGTTCCTATCGGAAAAGCTACGGTTACCTTTCGACATATCAGCATCCCTCCTTTACCAATCTGTCGAACGTAATGACTTCATCGGCCAGACCGAAGGCTACGCTTTCGTCAGCCGTGAAGAAATGGTCGTGTTTTGTAATTTCTTCGATTTGCTCCCGGGTCTTGCCGGTGTGCTTTGCCAGGAGCGTGTTGAGCTTGTCCCGGGTCGCCAGCAGATCGTCGGAGATCGTCTTGATGGACGAGGTGTTGCCTCCGATGGGGTAACCCAGCAGGGGTTCGTGTAACATCAGCTTGCTGTTGGGCAGGAGATAACGACCGTGCAGGCCGCTGGCGAACAGCAGGGCTGCCATGCTGTAGGCGGTTCCCAGAGCCACCAGCCGTATAGGGGCCGGGCTGGTCTGGATGACGTCGTACATCAAGAGACCCGCGTCTATGTCGCCTCCCGGGCTGTTGATGTACACGGTGATGGACTCGGTTTCGCTGAGGCTGTTGAGGTACGCTGCGGTCAGGGCGAACTCGAAGGCACTCTCCTGGGTGATCTCACCCCGGATGCAGAGGGTTCTCCTTTCGCAATTGAAGGTGTCCAACGAGATGACATCGACCCCGTTGGCGGTGCGCTGAATAACTTCAGACATGGTTCGTTCCTCCTTTCTGCAAAGAAAAAAGACTTCGGATCAAACCGCACCCGCAAACTTCAAATAACATCTCTGACAATTAACGATTGAACTTGAATGATTGACTGCGTATCCATCCGGCCATATGCCGAACGCAGAAACGTAATTTGAAGCCGTCGGTATCGTTTGATCCGAAGTCTTCCGTTGATTTAAAAACAAAGGTTTCGAACACAAGGTAATTGTACATCAAACGCCCCGTGTTGTCAAGTACTTATTTAATTTTTTTGTAGAAAAATCCATTTTTCAATTTTTCTTCCTATTATATTTATATCCTACAAGGCTCACTCTATAATTTATCCGATTCAGGATCTTATTTAATTTTGCATTTTTATGGACGCTTCTTGCAGAAAGCCTATACTAACAAAACAGCCGCGGAAAATCCACGGCTGTAAGAAAAACAACAACGTAACACTGTTATTCTACACTCATGACAAATTGCGATTTACTTCACTATTTTTTCAAAACGGAACATCCCGTCCGGGAACTGATCGTCCAGTTCATTGCCCGCGTCCGAATCCTCCGGGTCAGGATGATATTTGTTGAAAAACTCTACAATATGAAATCTGCAGCGGTTGACATAGAAATGGATATTCCTTTTTTCAAAATATGGAGTCATCGTTTCCCAAATCTTAACTTCCGGATGGAGTTTTTCCACCGCGCACCATGCAGCGAATCCTATGCCCTTACTATGTTCCATTTCCATGGCAACCATGGTCTGAACAATGCTCATGACCACAATCGCCGTGATGGTGTTCATGATGGTCGCAACAGGCATCCGGATCATACGTTAGCGTTCCTTCGACAAGAGACCTCGCCGCCTCATCTGCTGAACCCTGAACTCCGGCATAAAGCCTGATTCCTACATCTGCCAGCGCCATCCGGGCGCCCATACCTATGCCGCCACAGATCAGCGCATCGACCCTGGCCGCCTGTAAAAAACCTGCTAATGCGCCGTGACCGCTTCCATTGGTATCAACGATCTGCTCTCCTGTTATTTTTTCACCTTCTGTATCATACAGTTTAAACTGTTCCGAATGACCGAAATGCTGAAATACTTCTCCATCTTTGTAGGTAACTGCAATTCTCATTACACCATTGCCTTTCTCCATAATGTTTTATGAATTTAATTGTCTTGCAGCAGCTTAGCAAAATCATTGTTCAGTTTTGTTTCCGCATTGCCCACTTTGCCCGCCGCATTCTTCTGCCAGACAATATTTGCATTCAAAACCTTCTGCGCCTCCGCAAACATAATCTGCATCTCTCCATGCTGCGGTCCGCCCTTTACTGCCCGATTCCGGATAATACCTGCCGGGTCTTTTGCTTCCTGCAGTTCTTCCGCAGTCAGGGGCAGCTCCCGGGGCAGCGATGCGTCCGCTGCAGCAACGTTCCGGTAAACTTCCTGAGCATGGGCGTAAGTAAAATCCACCGGCGTAATGTTGCGTGCCCTCGCGTAGGTGACAATTTCCGAAGCAAAATGATGCCCGGAGCGGAACGGAATATTATGCTTGCGCATCATCACGTCCGCAATTTCCTGGGAACAGGTCCAGTCCAGATTCAATTCCTCTAACGCCCGTTCAGGCCGGATATCAAGAGCCTGTAAAATACGGTCCAGCTGGTTCACTACACTGGTGGTTTTCTTCACAATCGTATCTGTACCCCGGATCCGTCCGTCCGCCATCCCGGCCGGTATATTATGAGCGCGGAATGCCTCCCCTACTGCCAGGCCCAGCAACGTGGAACTGTCCGTACGGCAGCGGTTTAAAATCCCCGGGTTGCGCTTTTGCGGCATGGCGCTTGAAACATATGTGTTGCCATTGCCTTCCTGCAACAAAATCCAGGGACGTGGCTGTGCATACTGCTGCATAATCTCCTGTATCAGACTTGTGGTATGGATGGCGATGCTGCTGGCAATGCCTCCCATTTCTATCGGCGCCTCCTGCGGAAAGACCTGCCCCGCGTCATACGTATTATAAGCGAGGCCGTCGAACCCAAGGTACGCCGCCATACGGTCACGGTTCAAGGGCCAGCCCGTACCGTTCAGCACGGTTGCACCCATAGGCGAACGGTTCAGACGCTTATAATACTCCTGAATCCGGTCGTGATCCCTTTCATACGCATTCACATAAGCCAGCAGAAAATGCCCCAGGCTGTTGGGCTGGGCCTGCACGCCGTTGGTATAATTGGGAATCAGCGTTCCTTCATGAGCCCGGGCCAGATTCAGCAGCGTCGCCGTCATCTTGTTCAATGCGGCGGAAAGTTCCAGCAACTGCTCCCGCTGCATTAAAATACTCACCGTAGTCAGCATGTCCTGACTGGAACGTCCGGCATGAATCTTGGTAATATCCGGTCCACCAGCTTTAATAAGAAATGGTTCAAACGTAATGACAACCGTAGGACGTTCCGCTCCCTTTTTATTGCCGTCATCCAGCACCTTCTGAATGGCAGCGGCAAAACGCCGACCTTCTTCTTTCGTCAGCAGCTTTTCATCCGTATTGATGATATCACTGGCCTTGTTAATCTGCCCCAACCAGTAAAAATTATCCCGCGGCGGCCAGGGTTCTGCGGCTTCAGCCGGTTCCGGGAAATAGGCGCCTCCCATAATTCCAAGCAGAGGAAGCATCAACAGCGCTTTTTTTAAAATTTCTCTTTTCATTTTGCACCTATAATCCTTTTTGTTCAATAAATCCGGTATTACTCCGGGTACTGCTTTTGTGCGTTCTCATAGCAGTCGATCACTTTGCGGACAGCATAATGTATCCTTTAGTTCAGATTCGTCATCTTCTTATACACATCCCCACGTGCTCCCGCCAGCAACGTATTGATTACAACAATCCGTTTGTTAATGACTGCATATATAACCCGGTAGTTACCCAGCCTGATACGAAAATACTCGTTCATTTTGCCACTGATTTTTTTGACATCTATCTCTTCCGGATGATCATCAGTAATCAATCGCTGAATAGATAATTCATACTGTTCACGGACCTTTTCATGCTTTTTAAAAAATTTCTCCGCCTTTTTTGTGTACTGAATTTCATACTCGATTGATATTTTTTTACTCATATCGTCACCCAAATATCAAACCGAAACATGTTTAACCGAAACTATGGAAAGATCGTCATCTGACATGTTCTCTAATTCTTTTAATATTTCTTCTGTTTCTGCTTCGGTAGCGTTCTCCACATTTGCTGTCAGCCTGTAGAAAGGATCCTTTTTTAATTTTGTGACATGCTCCTTAATTGCATCTTTGACCAAGTCAGTAACGCTTATATTGAAAACGGCAGCAACTTTCTTTAAATCAACCATTTCTTTTTCATCCATCCTGAAATTCAACGCTTTTGTTGCCATGTTGGTCACCTCCCTTTTTTATAATAATATACTGTATATACAGTAATGTCAAGTATTACACGCAACACAGCGATCATGTATTATTTGAAAAAGAAGAAACTCAGGCTGACTACACGGGGTTTCTTCTATGTATGGCATTAATATCATCACTGTTAACGAGACTTATACCGCCTTCACCCGCATAACTATGCATTCGTCCATGGTCTGCCTGGCGGTACTCCTCCTGAAACTGCATGGATCTCATAAGTGCGTTCTTTGTTTTGTCGCAGGAATGGAAAAGTTTTTCAAAGAATATGAACATACACCACCTCATTTTCTGAAATCGTGATATAATTACAATATGATTATCAAATCTATTCTTATGGAGGCCCAATATGAAAAAGCTCATGCTGTTGGTCATGCTTCTGCTGACCGTCTGCTCTTCCGCTTTTGCCGAAAGTATTGACGATGTTTTGAAAGACTGCAAGCTGGACAGGAACCACTGGAAAGTCGTGGAATGGTCTAAAGCAGATCATTTCGTGCGGTTCTATGATTCCGATTCTGTTTCTGTTACCGGCCCCGGTCAGTTCGAGGTGATCATCAACGATTATTATTATGGCAGCACCTGCCGTAAAGACAACTGCGCTCAACTCGGTTCCAAACACTACCACATCGAAAAGTGGGGATTCAATACTGCCAACGCCACCGGAACATTGCGTTCCTTTTCTTTGAAGGATGCAAATCAGGAAACGGTAGATGCCTATGAGTATCCAACCAGTATGCAAATTGCGACAGACATTAACAAAAAAAGCATCGAAGCAAAGACGGTGCTGAAGATCAAAGACTCTCTGAAAAATGATAAAGAGTTCACAAAGGAAGTCAAGCCAAAACAAGAACCGGTTCCCCAAAACACTGCGCCACTCCCAAAAATTACTGGCCTTGTTCCCATGCCCATGGCCATCGGGGCCTCTGATGGCGAGTGGACATATATGGGACGTTATATCCAGCAAAATAACTATCCCACAATTTTTGAATGGGAAACACGGATGAGGCCATATACGGGTACCGCAGAATCCACAGGCCTGTATGATGTGTATTTCAATCATAGGCACGGACTACCTTTATCAGAAGGACAGGGGTGTCACGTTCATGAAACTGGTTGGAGTTATGCCTGCGTAATAAAGATTGTTCCCTTGGACTTCAACGGACGGCGATATAATCAGTCCGGTACTAAGTTTGGTACTATCCTGTTGTCAATGGGTGGAGGTACAAAAGGTTTATTTTCGGCTTATCTTTCCAGAGTCCGAATATTTGATAACGTAACCCATCAAATGCTGGTTAACGTAACATCTAGGGAAAATTCTTCCGTAAGCGGAAATTTCCATGATTACGACAGGGATATATGGGAAATTAGATCCAATTCTCCTTTTTATACTGCAATGAAAATAAGCAACTGCGTACCCTGATAATAATCACAACATCTGTTAAAGACCGAAGCTCGCAACTTCGGTCTTTTTTATACGAGTAATATCCCCCTGCCATCATACACACTCTCACTGCTATCATTCCCACAACGGATCGCCCGGTCCAGTGCCATCCCCTTTCTGTCCCAAAATGTCCCAAAAAAGATCGGTACGCCCCAAAAAGGTAAAACCGACTTTTAAGAACATAATTTTGGCCCGTTTCTATATGTACACTTTCTGAAACGCTCACGCCTCCATGAACCAATGGTTCTCATCGTTAAACAGATTAACGACCTTGCCACAGATCCGACAAGTGTACCGCATACCCATTCCGCCGGCTTTCAGACTGGCCGCCCGGCGAATATCCAGAACGCGGTCTATGGCAAAGACCCGCCCGTCCTCCCATACGATGGACGTCGGCCTGATGCTGCCGTCTATGTCGAATTCTGCATGGACTTTCAAATTGATCTTCATGAGTCTCGCCTCCTGACTATATGCCTGATTGTTCCTTACTGTTTCTAAGAGAGAGCTTTATGCACTTTTGTGATTTCCAACACGCCGGACAGGCGCTTTCAGCGCATCGGAATAATCAATTTTATAGAACTTCTGTTCGATATTATTGTATCACAAGATTTATAATAAGAAAAGCGAACAAAAAGAAAAATACAGCCTGTCAGATAACAAGCTGTATTAATACCCAGGAACATCTATAAAAACAAAGTGCACCGGTCAACGTGCAGACGAATTAATCAGTGTTTCCTTAAATTAATCCCTGAAAGATCAGTCGTCACTCCAGCAATCAACATAACAGCTGCCACCGGCAATATTCTTCAGAGCTGTACCGTCTAATTCAAAATCAGACAGTTCCGCCAGGTACGATTCCGCTTCCTCTTTTGACATCTCATACCCGCCTGTCTTTGCCAGCGCGATCAGTTCATCGGCTGATTTGCACTGCAGGGCTTTTTCCAGCATTTCTTTTGTGAGCTCTTTTTTGTTGATTGGCATGATGAATCCCCCTCGTAACACAAATTTAAAATCCGAAACAGTTCTCTTTTATAATAACACCACGATTACTCACAAAATTTGTGTTTAAATTAGAAACTTTTTATTAATCATGAGGATTTTCTATATTACTGTAAAACTACAACTGTGGACTTATTTTTTTTGTAAAAACAAAACTTTCAAAAATCGCTGCAGACAGTATTTAACTTCTTCAAATGTTTCTTTCTTCTTTCCGGTTCTTTCATCCATGTACAGACTGCGGTTCACTTCAATCATCAGGCTCTGTACCCGTTTGTCCTGCAAGGAGTAAAAAGGTTCAGGGACCACGGTTCCGGCAAAGGGCGTGTTAACCGCCACTTCCAGTCCTGCCTTCGTAAAATATTCGTTAGCCATAGCCAGCAGGTCGTCCGGAGTAAAAACAGGATCTGTCCCAAGACATATCTCCGGACGTTTAAGATACTGATTCCCTTTTGCTTCATATGGCAATACCGATGCCGAAAAGGAATGTCCGTCAATGATCAATGCTCCGCCAAACGCGGTTAATTGTTTCTGTACCGCTGACCTGAACCTGCTGTGATGCTGCTGATAGATTTTCAGTGCTTTGCCGTAAGCCTGCACCCCTGCCGATGAAGTAAGCGGACTGCGTTTTAGCAGGCCGCCGTCTGACATGCGCGTGTAATACATGCCCATGCCTTTCTGCCACATCATTTCATCTTCCGGATCCAGGAACCGTTCCGGGTCGCACACCAGCCGACTGAATTGATGAACGACAGCCAGGCAGCCCGGGCAGGCAAACAGTTCATCCGTGTACCAGTCGGTCATGCACAGCAATTCGCTGTGCAGTTTTTCTTTTTCCGGCAAAAACTCCTGTTGGAAGATTTTTGGAATGTTCGTGCTGCTGTGAGGAATGTGGACGATGATCCGCGGCTGTTCCATTGTTTTTCCAAACGCTGGCAGGCAGCTTTTGCATTTTTGTAACGCTGCCAAAACAAGTTTGATTGATTTCATTTTCTTTCGCCTCCTGTTTGCGATCATAAAGAGGCAAAAGAATAAGCCCATCGTTATGATGGGCTGTAATTTCAACTTCCCATCATACAAGCTTTAGCACCTTAGCCGTTCCGGCCAGGTTGCTGTACGGTCACCGAGCTTGTCTCTCGCGTACTCTTTATGGTCAATTGGGTTCCGTTTCCGGATTATGTATTAAAATTTGGACAGTTTTCACTGCCGGTTTATTATATCAAATGTTGGTAAGGTCGTCAAAAGGAGATTCTATATGCATGCAAAACTCTTGACAAACATTAGCAAGATCAGCTTAACTTAATGACATTGCCACGTCAAGCCTCATTCCTGTTTCCAGGGATGGTCGATGCCCCTGTCATTCCTTCATTATTTACTTCAACTAACATTACTCCTCATTGTGTTTGAACGCATCCAGAAGCATTTCCAGTTTCTCTTTGTTTGCGCCGGAGAAGTTCTTGTAGAATTCGCTTGTGATCATCACATCCAGGAACTGCTCGTCATACTCGTCCAGTTTATCTGAGCCCCGGAGTTTTTCAGAAAGGCAGTAGAGGAAGTAAGCCAGCTGGATATTCTGTGTGCTGTGATTCGTATTGTAAACTGCCGTCTCAACCTGGGAACTTTTATCACTCAGCGGTTCTTTGTAACGGATGGACACGGATCCCAGTTCATCAGAGTTTGTGAGCACGGGTTTCTGATATTTCAAATCAGAGGAAGCAGCGGGATTTTCTTCCTCATTCATCTCCAGTTCGTAAAGAGCAATGCCGTGTCCGCCGCTGCCGTAGGGTTCGGAGATGACTTTGTCATTCTTAAAATCTTCGTGATTCAGCTGACGGTTCTCGTAGCCCAGCATCCGGTACGATTTTACGAAGCGGGGATTAAACTCAACCTGTGCTTTCACATCTTTGGCAACGATATTCGTCAGCGCAATAAACCGCCGGTTCACAGACTCATCCACATCGTCCAGATTGTTCACCACGCAGTACGTGCCGTTGCCGTGTTTCGCGAGGACTTCCAGGTTATCGTCCTTGTAGTTGTAAAGACCCGTGCCGATCACAGACAGGAACAAATTACTCTTTTTCTTTTTCTCAATCAGACCTTTCAGCCCGTGCTTGTCCGTAATACCGAAATTCAGGTCGCCGTCGGTAATCAGGATCACCTGATTGTTCCAGTCCGGTTTGTAAAACTTCTCCCCGATATCATACGCCGTGTTAATTCCGGCGGATCCATAGGTGCAGCCCTCAATCTCAATTCCAAGAACAATGCCCATCAGGTCTTCTTTGGACTGTTCGTCCTGAATCTCGAAACCTTTAAAGTAAGTATGGTCTTTCGTACTGTAGGTAACCAGGCTGATGCGGTCTCCGGCTTTGAGCTTACTGAACACGGTCGCAATGGCTTCCTGGGTCACTTCATCATTAGAACACATGCTGCCCGATGTATCCAGGAGCAGGATGATGTTCTGATGTTCCTTTTTCTCTTTGGCTGCCTCTGCGTCAATGAACAGGATCTTTTTGTTCCCTTTCTTTTCCATCAGTTCGGTGCAGATGGCAAACTTGGCGTCTTTCGGCGTTTCCGCTTCATAATCGAAATAGTTGAGTACTTCCTCAATGCGCACCTCATCCATGTTGACGCGACGCCCGGACCGGATCTGGTTAAATACAATGCCCATGGACGCGTTGCTGGTGGTCATCCGGAACGTGGATGTCGGCGATGTAAAGACATTTTTCGCATCTTTTTCTTCAATGGGTTCGTAAGAATCCGTAGATAACGCTTCCATGAGTTCGGAGTCAGCGCTAGCTACCGAACCACCGGCCATCCAGGGAGCGGGAGCGGCCTCCTCACACGCGTCACAACACATCATCATGTTTTTCTGAACCGCAAGCGAAGGAGCTGCTTTCTTTGCCGCAACTCTTCTGGAAAAAACACGACTGGAAGCACGGACGGATGCCATGATACCGGCGCCTGAACATCCGAGCCCCCGCTCCTCTTCGTATTTAGGGCGGGGATGCTTCTCTTCGTAAAACGCTTCTATTGCCTCTTCCGGCGTTCCTTCTTTTCTCTCGTGCAGCCAGGCATACAGTTCCTCCATGACATTCTTCCTGCCAAGCTGTTTAATGAGAAATACAAGCTTCTCATCCCCATAGGTTACTACGCTCAGTACTTTGGCTGCATGTTCGGAGTAGCCCAGACTGAGATAGTATTCATACTTTCTGCGGGTCTCTTTCGATTTGTTGATCAAACGCTTAAACTTCATGACTGTTCTCTCCTTTTTAATAATAATGTTTTCACTGTACGTTCTTCGCTGTCTGTACGTTAATTATATAAGCAAAATGAATCAAAGTGGTCGCTTCACAGGCGACATTTCCCCTGCCCCCTTTGACCTACTTTAATTTTACAACTTTGCCAGTCCGTTTGTACGTACTTTGAGAAGCGCCGCGCGCCAGTCTTTATGAGGGTTTCAGAAGTTTTACGTTTTTCTGTGAAATAAGAAATACCCTGCTGAGCATGGCGCACAGCAAGGTTGTAATACTTTTTATTGCAAAGGAATGTATTAAGAATTGGGATTTGACGTATTAAAAAAACAGCCGCGAAAGTTCGTTGCACTTTCACGGCCGTTGAATCACTTACTGTGAAAAACCGGGATTTGTCAAAAGATGGCTTACTTCGCCATATATACGTCTTTGTCCAACTGCTTTTCGCTGCTTGCCAGCATCATGGTAGAAGCAACATCAGATGTTACATTACTCACGGTAGAAAACATTCCCACAATGCTTTCTATGGGAAGAAAAATCGCGACAGCCGCCGTTGGGATCCCCACCGTTTCAAACACTGTGCACAGGGCGATAATCCCACTACCGGGGCAGCCTGCCATAGTCACAGATATCAGGAACGCGGATACGGTCAGCGTCACGAGCACATTCAGGTTCAATTCCAATCCCAGTGAACGCGCCATCAGAACCGCCAGCATCGTGATATAAAAGTTACTGCCATTCATATTAAACTGCAGTCCTACGGGTATGGAGAACATGGCCAGCCGGGAGTCAACACCTAACTTTTCAGAACAGAGCTTCAGGGTCAGCGGGATACAGGCGTTCGAACTGTTCAGGGAAAACGGCACCGGCGCAAAGGCCAGGACCTTCTTCAGGAACGGAACCGGGGATAAACTTCCCGCCAGCGCTACAAACAGGCCTGATACAAAAATAACCAGCACCGTATCCAGAGCATGGGCAACAAACACAATGCCAAGGGAAACCAATGCGTCCGTCCCGGTGGTCAGCATGAACTGCATCATGGAAAAAAACACAACAACAGGGATAAACTTTACCACTACGTTCATAATGTCCATAAAGAGGACGTTTAAAAATTCAATGAGCGCTTTTGCTGCTTGAGCCTGTTCCCCCGCCCGGTTGATAAAAACGCCGAAAAGGCAGGCCAAAAACAGCATTTGAAGCACATTACCGGTAGAAAATGGCTGAATCAGATTAGCAGGAATAATACCCGTAATTATATCCAGCAGAGACAAACCGGGTTTGGTCACAAGGGCCTGTTGCGGGATGGCTTCCGCCAGACCGGGAAGACCTTCGGCAAAGAACAGCAGGCCAAAAACAACAGCCACTACCGTACAGCAAAACAGCTTCACCAGAGAAAACACAATCAGTTTTCCACCCATGCGTCCTATATCCGCCGCGTTGGACATGTTGGTGATGCCGGCGATGACCGAGATGAAGATCATGGGACCTATAGTCATGGAAAGTGCATTCATAAACATTTTCAGCACAGATCCGGCCATGGTTACACTGATATGATCCAGCACAGCGGCACTTATATTCCCTTTCAACAGAATACCGCAGACCATCCCCAACACAATGCCGATGAACGTATTACGGGCATCTTTGGTGGAAGATTCGTGAACCTTTATCGATACAAGGTTCTTTCCATTCTTTCTGGAATAACCCACCTGATTCCGATGCGCTTTGAGCACCGCCAGGCCGTAGGCGTCTTCTTCCTCTTCGTTCACCTCTGTCATTTCCACCATAGGATTGTACGGTTCACCATTGGCTTCCAGAAGCAGGCTTATATCCCCAAAACGGCGGCGCAACGCAACCGTAACCGAAAAGTCTTCCGGATTCCCGGCGCCTTCGGACAGACGGAGGAATGTTTCTTCCAGCAAAAGCTGTGCCGTAAGAATTTCCTTTTGGGAAATTTTAGCCTTGCATAACTCCTGTTCCAACCAGTTCATGGTTTCCGAAAAGGTGTTTTTGCTTAACACAAGTTTTTCTTTTTTCATAATGCAACTTTTTATTATTATCCTTTTTAGAGTTAAATCTTGATTTATATCACTGCCAACATTATATCACAAAACAGCCGCAGAAAAATTAATTCTACAGCTGTTGAGGAAAAATGGAATTTTCAGGTCTGTCATCTTAATGAGCGTATTGACCGGATGATATCCGGTTTCCTTTTACGCCGAATTTGAAAGATTTTGAATAGTCCTGGAACGGCCAGACTTCCACTGTTTTCTTTTTATTGTTGTAAATTGCGCTGTACTGTGTCATGGAAATACCGGAAGCATTCGTGTAAGGGTTTTGCACCACGCTTCGGAGAATTAATAATGCGGTAGGTTCGGGCATTACTGTATAGTATTCCTTTTTAGCCGTATCCCTGTAGCGTTCCAGCTGCCCCAGAATCGTCACGAAGCGATGATAACCATGACCGTAGCCGTAACGGTAATTCGGCGTCATGGCTTCATCGGTCATTTTGACAGCCTCTTCCCTAAGCTTGCCATTTTGATAATAATCCTCCATATCATCGCTGCCCAGATAGAAATTCGTACAGATATCAGAAGGAACGACACATACGACGCTGTTCCGGCTCTCGATCACGATGCTGCGGCCCGTTGCATCCGTTACCATAAAATGGCAATTCTGCCAGTCCTCCGGAACCAGGATGCCGGTTCTCGTTTTCCGGACCGCCTCATCTATATTCGCACAGTCGTCCAACATATAGCGCAGCAACATGCTGGACCCGGCCGGGAAGCGGCACGGCTGTTCCCCTTTTTTGATATCAACACGCTGAATGGAGACGTAAAGGCCCTTTTCATTGATCCCGTCCATACACTGGTAAGGCAGAATATCCAGCAAGCCGGGGGTGAATCCCTCCTGATCCGGACCGCCCCTCTGTAACAGCGGATTGTTTTCATCGCACCAGACTGCGTCAGCCACCGCAATCGATTCATACTTGCCTTCCGGTTTGCAGTGAAGGATAACATTTAGCCCGGTCAGGGACTTGTCTTTTTTTGAAATACGGTGTGGATAATCATAATTCCGGCAGGTAACAGGTTCTCCCTTCACGTTATGGGTAAAGAAGACTGAGCAGCCGGGATCGATGTACCCTATTTTCCGCATGATGTTCATGACTTTCGGACTGTAATAATCTTTTTGGTAGTCCATGTAATACAGGTAACCTTTATCGTCCAGCCTGGTCAGGACGCCGCGGCTTCCCGCCCCGGATGCACAGACAGACTGGGCGCAGTTGACCAAAGCAATTCCCATGAACGCTATCATTACTAACCAATTCAGCCTTTTCCAAATCAAAGCAGCCTGTTTTCTCAATTTTAATCCCACCTGTCACAGATTTACCGCCCCAATATCCTCATCAGCGGGAAACAGCGGCTTGTAGTGCTCGCTTTCCTCAGCGGTTCACCTTTTCCGTGTACGTATAATATCTGCATTCGTCTAATCTCCTCCTACCCGGCTCAAATTCGCTATTTTTTATCGCAGCTTGTAATTTCCGCCTGCAACTGTTCCAAGAATCTCGCCGCATGGCCGCCATCCATTTGCACGTGGTGGAACTGGAAAGATACAGGCATGACCGTTTTGAAAAGCCCTTTGCGGTATTTGCCCCACATCACCAGCGGGTTGGAGTATTTTTCCGTATACTGATTCACAATGCAATCCAGTTCTGTCTGTATTATAGCCGACGTGCCGATAATCATGCAGTCTTCGATAAAACTGCTTTTACATTCAGTCGCCGCCCTTTGGGTAAACTCCAGATAATCCCTGTTGAATTGCTCCAAATCATCCGAAAAGGGAATATCACAAAAGTTAATCCCGCCCTGCCTGTTTGCAACGATGACATTAATGACAAGCTTGTCAAAGCGAAAGAGCTTTCCATTTTCCGGCAACAGGTAAAACTCTTCTATATTGCTGGCAGCCCTGCCAATGCACCAGCACATCAGTGATGTGAATTTTATGCCACTCTTTTTCCTCATTTTCAGCAAGTGACTGACATTCAGTGTCTTTACCAAGGTCACCATCGGCATAGGTGATGACATCCATAGGGAAAAAGCCTCGGCACGACTGCTTTCCTGGGGTAAAATCTCGGTTTTCATGGTTCCCCTGCCTTTCATTTACCAGTACCAGACCGTTTGCCTATTTGCCTATTTTGCCTATTTCTATTTTACCACATTTTGCTGGCCAAAAGTCTCCCCTCGTAGAAGCAAACAGCAAATTTAATAAATATCCACCGGCATAGCCGGCGGTTTTCCCTTTTCGGGCATATGAGTCGTACGACTTCATAGTAGGTTCCTGAAAGGCCTGTATGAACAAAGAATACGGCAATCGTAGCAAAACTGGGATTTGTCATACAAAAAAACAGCCGTGGAAAATGATATGCTCCCTTTATAGAAAACAGTGAAATAAAAAACACTGAATTCTATGAAGGGAGTTATTTTTATGAGAAAAAGGAAAAAATACTCTTTAGA